>CAYYGS010000118.1:0-7778 GCA_964471335.1 uncultured Jutongia sp. | reverse complement strand
CTACGATCTCATCGACATTATTGATCTTGCTTACGGTGGTCAGGGCATATGTGCCGTGATGGGAGCGGACAATCAGAGGCTGTGGCTCGTAGTCGGAGATACAGCCGATCCCCAGTGTTCCATGCATTTCCTGAACATCCTTATCGAATTTCGTACGGAACGGGGAATTTTCAATGTTGTGAATGGCACGGTCAAAACCGTGTTCATCACTGTAAACGGCAAGACCGCCGCGCCTCGTGCCAAGATGGGAGTGATAATCTGTTCCAAAAAATAAATCAAATATGCAATCTTCTTTTGATGCAACTCCAAAAAAACCGCCCATAATAATCCTCCATTTTTTTCATAGGGAAATTTTCATAACATACATTCCTATTCTACCAAAAGGGGGACAGGTGTGGCAAGAAAAATCTTTTCACCGTTTCGGATAAACGCATCCGTTCCCCTAAAAATCCAATTCGCTTACGTATTTCCAGGTGATCTTATCAGAGCGCATTGCTAAGAATGGTTTTGTCAGCTTTTTCCATTCTTTTTTCGATACGGTTATATCGTTGAAGTTATCGCCGTCACCAGTACCAAAGATATATTTATATACCCCTTTTTTCGCGCCCTTTGGCGGCCTTGAAAATCCAACACCACATTCCTTTCCTTCATTGTCGATAAAAGCATAATAATAATGGATACCGGTCGCTTCCCGTTTTTCACAGATCGCCCCGTTATTCAGCGGTCTGCAATATCGGTCTCCGGAAAACCATTCTACCAGTTGGCCATTCTTGATGGTGTGGATAGAAAAGGAGATGTCTGTCAATACATGTAATTCAGGAAGCCCATCGCCTGTCATATCATAAAAAGCATAACGAAGTCCGTTGTCCTCCCCCGGAACTGCTATATTACAATAGTCACGGAAATACAAGGATCCTTCGGATTTTGTTTCTGTGCTGATTTCACCCTGTAAAAACGCTATGTATTGTTTTATGCGTTCACTTGATTCATCTGGCTCTTCTGTTTTTTGTGCGTCGGCCGTATTTATACTGTCCTGTGGACTGTTTTGCTCTGTGCTTTGCTCTGTGTTCTGGCTGTTTTTTGAGACGCAGGCTGTCAACGAAAGACAGACAGCAAGTGATAATGAAATCATGATTACATGTGCTTTTTTCATCGTGATCTCCTTTCTTTTGTATCATGAATGCTCCCCCATTAACTATAGGGTTCTTTTACCATACTTTTTTTGTGATTCTTTGTCAAGATATTTAAATCTTTTCTTTCCCATTGACAAACATATATAGAAAAGGTATTCTAAGGGTATTAAATCAGGATTGAATACAGAAAAGAGGAAGCATATGGAGATATATCAGGTACCTGTGCTGGGGAACTCCCCACGAATCGAGGTAACAGTGCCGGGATCGAAGAGCATTACGAATCGTGCCCTTCTTATGGCGGCAATGGCAGAGGGGGAGACGGTTTTATCCGGCGTGCTGTTTAGCGAGGATTCTCTCGTTTTTCTTGAGGCTCTGAGGGAGCTTGGCTTTGATGTCAGAGTCGAGGAGGAGGAGAGACGAGTGACGGTACAGGGGTTGGGCGGCGTGATTCCTAAGGAGGAAGCAAGTGTCTATGTGGGAAGCGCCGGGACAGCAGCACGTTTTCTGACTGCTTTTGTCGCGATGGCAAAGGGGACATACCGCCTGGAGGCTTCGGAACAGATGCGGAAGAGGCCGATGAAGGAACTTTTGGATGCCCTGCGTCAAATGGGCGCAGTAGTTCGCTGTCTGGAGGAGGAGGACACCTTTCCGCTGGAGATCATTGGAATCGGAGAGAGACAGGGGGAGGCAGAGATCTCTCTGAATATTGACAGGAGCAGTCAATTTCTCAGTGCAGTTCTGATGACGGCGCCGATTTGCTTTGAACGCCTGCTGGTACGGCTGACGGGCAGCCGAAGCGCCAGGTCTTATGTCGAGATGACGGAGCAGATGATGCGGCAGTTTGGACATCCCGGCGTCAGGCGTTTGTCGGAGCAATGTTATGAGGTGGCGGAGTCTGGGTATATGCCGCAAAATTATGTGATAGAGCCGGATGTATCGGCGGCGTGTTATTTCTATGCGATGGCAGCGGTCACGGGCGGTTCAGCCTGTGTGAAGTATATGAGGCGGGATTCTCTGCAGGGCGATATGAAATTCCTGCAGGTGCTGGAGCAGATGGGGTGTCATTTGCAGTGGCGTGAGGGGCAGTTGTACCTTCAGGGGCCGCCGGTCGGGACACTGCATGGTATTTCCGTGGATATGAGCGACTTCTCGGATCAGGTATTGACACTTGCGGCTGTCGCGCCCTATGCGGACAGCCCGGTCGAGATATGCAATGTTGCGCATATACGCGGGCAGGAATGTGACAGGCTTCATGCGGTCGCCGTGAATCTTGGCGCGATGGGGGTTGTCTGCCATGAAAGGGAGGACGGCTTTACGGTAGAGCCGTCGCAGCCGCAGCCGGCCGTTATACGCACCTTTCAGGATCACCGCGTAGCAATGGCGTTCGCTGTGTGTGGCGTCAGAACAGAGGGGATACAGATTGAAAATCCACAGTGTTGTAGAAAAACCTTTCAAAACTATTTTGAGATCTTAGATCAGATAACAAATAAAGATAAGAAATGAGGAGAATTATGAAAACGATCATTGAATTATTACAGGATGAATTAAGCGCCGCTTTTACGGCGTCAGGTTATGAGGAGAGCTATGCAAAGGTGACGATATCAAACCGGCCGGATCTGTGTCAGTTTCAGTGCAGTGGTGCGCTGGCAGCGGCAAAGCAATATCATAAGGCACCGATTCAGATTGCGGAGGAGGTTGTGGATCAGCTGCGGGAGAGTGCATCCTTTCAGATGATTACAGCGCAGGCACCGGGTTTCATCAATATGATTCTCAGCAATGACTTTTTGTCGGACTTTATCGAACGGATGAGACGGGATCCCCTCTTTGGATGCGAGAAGGCAGAAAAACCGCAGACGATAGTGATTGATTACGGTGGAGCTAATGTGGCAAAGCCGCTTCATGTCGGTCATTTGCGTTCTGCCATCATTGGGGAGAGCATTAAGCGGACTGCGCGTTATTTGGGACATGAGGTGATCGGAGATGCACATCTTGGGGACTGGGGGCTGCAGATTGGCCTGATTATTACGGAGTTAAAGAAGCGTCAGCCGGAGCTGCTCTATTTTGATGACAGCTATACAGGTGATTATCCAAAAGAGGCTCCTTTCACAATCTCGGATCTGGAAGAGATTTATCCCTATGCGAATAAACGTTCGAAGGAAGATCCAGAATATAAGGAGGAGGCACAGCAGGCCACGGCCCAGCTGCAGGCAGGCAGGAAGGGATATCTTGCACTGTGGAAGCATATTGTTAATATATCGGTGGAAGACCTTCGGAGAATATATGACCGCCTGAATGTCGATTTTGACCTGTGGAAAAAGGAGTCTGATGCGCAGCCGTATATTCCGGATATGGTGCAGCAGATGAAGGATGACGGCTATGCCCATATTGATGAGGGCGCCCTTGTGGTAGATGTCAAAGAAGAGACGGATACGAAGGAAATTCCGCCGTGTATGATACTTAAGTCGAATGGCGCGACATTGTATAATACAACAGACCTTGCTACAATAGTAGAACGACGGAAACTCTTTGATCCTGATAAGATTATTTATGCTGTGGACAAACGTCAGTCCCTGTATTTTACGCAGGTATTCCGTTGTGCGCGAAAGACGGGAATCATCGGGAAGGATGTGGATCTGATTTTTGTGGGCTTCGGCACGATGAACGGTAAGGATGGAAAGCCGTTTAAGACGAGGGAAGGCGGCGTGCTCCGGCTGGAGAAGCTTTTGTCAGATGTGATGGCCGGTGTACGGGAGAAGATGGCTGATCGGGATATGTCGCAGGATGTGATGGAGGAAACGATAGAAAAAATCGGTTTGGCCGCTGTGAAATATGGGGATCTGAGTAATCAGGCGTCGAAGGATTATGTGTTTGACATGGAGCGTTTTACCTCGTTTGAGGGAAATACCGGACCCTATATTTTATATACGATTGTCCGGGTGAAATCGTTGATGAATAAGGTGCGGGAGCAGGGAATCACTGTGGATGAGGAGATGAGACTTCTGCCTGCCCATAATAAGACGGAGGTCGATGTGATGCTGGCGCTGTCCCGCTGGAAGGAGACTGTGGAGGCGGCTTATGCGGAGCAGGCGCCGTATAAGATCTGCCAGTTCGTCTATGAACTCAGTGATGCCTTTAATAAATTTTATCATGAAAATAAGATTATCACGAACAGTGATGCCGAGGTAAGGCAGTCATGGATACAGCTCTGCCAGCTGACGGGGCAGGTGCTGGAGACAGCAGTTGATCTGCTGGGACTTGAGGCGCCGGAGCGTATGTAGAAGGCGGAAAGAAAAAATTCCAACAATATTTCGGATACATAAATGGAGGAGGGTGATGTGATGGTACAGCGGAAGAAGGAGATGGCTCAGCTGCAGTCGGTTTATGAGAAGAAGGGAAGCCGGCTTGTGATTATTTCGGGCAGGAGCGGAGCGGGTAAGACGACTCTGCTGGAGGAGTTTACCAGTGATAAAAAGGCATACTGGTATCGTGCGGTGGAGTGTTCAGACCGTCAGCAGAAGCTTTTGATGCAGAGGGCGTGGGCTGACATGTATGGACTGCATGAGACAGCAGAGGGGGCGGAGAGGGCCAGATTATCCGGCATTGAGATGAGCCGCCGCAGCCACAAGAAAGGGAGTTATCTGTCGCTCTTTACAAGGGCCTGTGCGCAGGCTTCGGGAGAGGCGATTATCGTACTTGATAATTTCCTGCAATTGGCAAAAAATGATAATGGAATCTATATGGAACTGATACAACTGATGAAGGAGCAGCCATCTGTCATGGTGGTGCTGATATCATCGACCCTGAACTGGCGGGAGGAGGAAGCCGGGATCGAGCCGCGCAGTTTTGTAAGCTGCATAACAGAGCGTATTATGGTGGAACCCTTTGAATTTCTGGAGTTGGTAAAGTTTTTTCCGGAGCTTCCCGTAGGTGACATTATTCAGGTCTATGCGCTGATGGGTGGAGTACCCGGCTATGTGAAATATTGGGATGTCAACAAGAGTGTCAAGGAAAATATTATTCATCTGTTTGTAGAGAAGGATGCAGTGCTTGGCAGGGAGGTCGTCCGGTATCTGCGGAATACCCTGCGAGAGTTGTCGCTGTATAATACTGTTCTTTGTTCGATGACTGGCGGCGTGACGCGTTTGAATGATATCTTTGAGGCAACGGGATTTTCCAGAGCCAAGATTAGTGTCTATATGAAGAATCTGGGCCAGCTTGGAGTGGTGAGCAAGAGACGGGTGCTGTCGATCCGCTGTAAGGATCAGGAGATTAAGGGCTTGTACGAGATTACCGATCCTCTGATTCATTTCTGGTATCGGTTTATCTATCCGAACCAGTCCCTCCTGGCTGAAGTGACAGCGGAGGCATTTTATGATAGAATGATTCGGGATGAGTTGGAACAGTATACTTCCTATTATTTTGAGCGTGTCTGCCTGCAATATCTGGAGCTCATGAACCAGTATAAAAAGCTTCCGATCCGTTTTGACCAGATGGGGTCATGGTACGGTAAGGCAGGCCATATCCCATTTTTGGCAAAAGATAAGGAGGGAAGGCTGCTTGTTATGTTTGGCAAGTGGAAGGAGGAAATGTTTACCACGGCTGATCTGGAGCAGATCCTTCACTATCTGGTACAAATCGGTGTCAATCCGGAATATTATTTCCTGTTTTCGAAGTCGGATTTCCATACAGAACTGCGTGGGAAAGCCGATTTTATCAAGAATATGTTTCTGGTAGACCTGAAGGATTTATAAAAGTGAGGTGAGAGGGATGTACCGTTTGACGTCTAAGCTGTTGATTTATCGGGATTTGGAGGGAGGAGATATCCTGTACAGATTGTCTGAAATCTGTGAAAGGTTCGAGACAGGGCAGTATGTAAAAGAGGATTTAATTACAGAGATCTACGAACAGATCCATTTATTACTGGAAATTGCAACACGTCACGGTTTTGACAAAAATTTATGGCATAATTACCTTGCGTTCCTGTTAGCGATGAATGAAAATCCTTTCACGCTCGTGTCAGAGAAGGTGGGAGCGAATGAGGGGACGGTAAATGTATTTGCTAAAAATGATTTCCATATTTTTAAGCAGCTCTTTGATTATGACTTTTCGTATCTGGAGGAGGCGCTGGAGATCTCATGCTTTTCGGTGGTGCTTGATTACAGGGCTGTCGTGAAGAGTGAACAGATCTATAATAAGAGCGTCAGCGAGAAGGTACAGGAACTCTCCGGGCATATTGAGAAGGCGGAGGGAGAGCAGGAACTTTACGATGTCATTACCAGTTTTTACAAAGATTACGGTGTGGGTAAATTTGGATTAAACAAGGCATTCCGAGTTGATCATGGAGAGGGTTCCAGTCTGCTTTCTCCAATTACTGCGACAGGAGATATGGTTTTAGATGATCTGATCGGCTATGAGGAGCAGAAGCGAAAGCTGATTGAAAATACAGAGGCTTTTGTCGAGGGGCGGAAGGCGAACAATGTTCTGCTCTATGGTGATGCCGGTACCGGGAAATCTACCAGTATTAAAGCGATATTAAATCAATATTACAGCAGAGGGCTTCGAATGATCGAGGTGTACAAGCATCAGTTTCAAGACTTGTCTGCGATTATATCTGAAATTAAGAATCGCAATTATCGCTTTATTATATATATGGATGATCTGTCCTTTGAGGAGTTTGAAATAGAATATAAATATCTGAAGGCGGTTATCGAGGGCGGTCTTGAGACGAAGCCGGAGAATATTCTGATATATGCCACCTCCAATCGCCGTCATCTGATCCGTGAGACATGGAGCGACCGCTCAGATATGTCTCAGGATGAACTTCACCGCTCGGATACGATGCAGGAAAAGCTGTCGCTTGTTGCGAGATTCGGTGTGACGATTGGATATTTCAAGCCTTCGCAGAAGGAGTATTTTGAGATTGTGCTGGCATTGGCAAAGCGTTTTCCGGAGATCACTCTGACAGAGGAGGAATTAAAGGCGGAGGCAAACAAGTGGGAACTGGCTCATGGGGGCATTTCCGGCAGGACGGCACAGCAGTTTATTTATTATCTGGCTGGCAGGGAGAATATAACGATGCCTTCCTGATTTTGGGGAGGTATTCGATATTAAGAAAGGGAGGATAGTGTGAAAAATAAATTTTTCACACAGCAAATTTGTGCCTGCGGCCCAAAGTTTGCGGGGCTGTGGCAGGAATGGAGGATATTAATATGAAATTTAAAAATGTGGTTCAGGTGGCAGTAGCAGTGGCCGTCATCATGGTGGGAAGCCTGTCTGTGGACCGTCAGGCTTCTGCTGATACCGGGGATTGGGCGGGAGCCAAGAAGGCAGTCGTGACAGCATATAAAAAATGTGAGACAGAGGTGGATGTCACGGAGTATAATCTTAATTATAAAACGGAATATGACAGCTTAAAAGCGATGATGGAGGAGGTTGTGAACCAGACACCGGATCTCTTCTATACGGCAACGAGTTATACGGTATCCAGGAATACAGAGACAAACCAGATCGTGAAAATCGGGCTGGGATATACGGATCGTTTTAAGAAACCGGACGGTTCAATCCGCACAAAGAAGATCAGAAATATCCGGGATAAAATCAATGTCGGTATTGAACAGGCGCTGTCGGATATTGATCCTTCTATCA
>CAYYGS010000117.1:0-7807 GCA_964471335.1 uncultured Jutongia sp. | reverse complement strand
TGAAGCCTGCCGTCCCACATATTAAAATTGCCTACCACACTTACAGCCCTGGCATGCGGCGCCCATACTGCAAAATATGTTCCCTTTACGCCGTCAATCTCACAGGGATGCGCTCCAAGCTTATCAAAGATCTGATAATGCTTTCCTTCCGCAAAAAGATACAGATCCAGGCTGGAGATCTGTGGTTCAAAACTATAGGGGTCGTACGTTGTCACGGTATCATTCTCACCATAGGTGATATGTACCTGATATGGCTTTTTATATTTACGTCCCTCCACATAAGCTCCGAAAAAACCACTTCCCGCTTCTACCTCTTCCAGCTCCAACGGGTGGCTTCCGTTCTTATTCGTAATCGACACACTCTGCGCTTCCGGCCGGTATACCGTAAATACCTGCCCCTTTCCGAACTCATGAAAACCTAAAATATTGTGCGGCGCATTATGCCTTCCAGCCAGCAGCTCGTCATATTCCACCCAATTAATCCACTGTTCCAGTTTCTTCTGCATATCTTACCCCCTCGTTTTAATATAGTAACAGCCTTCCATACCTGCAGGTACAACCAATCGTTACGTTACACCAGGCATAGAAGGCCTCTTTCGCTCCAAGTATATTTTTAATTATATAATATGTCTTCTTGTTCGTCAATACGATTAGGACAACTTTATGACTGGTGGTCATTTTTATTTCAGCAGGAATTAATCGCCGCAAACCACGAGCGTCACGCTTCGCGCAACCGCTCGGGTTCGCGGGCGCGCTCGGATAGTCTTGTGCAAGCACAAACAATTTCTTCACTCCGTTTCGGTCCGCACAAAACAGATGTCCACTGGACATCTTGTGCCCTCACTTTGCCTTCGCGCAAAAAAAGAAAAGCTTTCTCTCCTGATATCAGGAAAGAACGCCTTTCTTTATTATCGTATTTGGATATCTTAGATACTCAGATCAAAACGACCGCCGCTCTGCTGCACAGATTCAATTCCAACCTTGCTCCAATCAACATTGCGGATCGCATCCATTAAGCCTTCGATGGAATCAGCCTTCACCCGCGTTGACTGATTTTTCTCACTGCCAATAAAATCATATCTGCGGTTCCGCTCTTCCTTCTCAGCCTCGGCTTTTTCTGTCCTTTTTTCTTCCCTTTTTTCTTCAATCCGCTCTCTCTGGCGCTCGCCCATTTTCTCCAAATCAGCAAAGTATGACATATTGCCATTATTGTCAATGGCAACGCCGACACGAACAATGTCCTTGCCGTCCTCTCCCAGTTGTTTCTTCATATCAGACAGCTTTCCGGCAGCCTCCTCAAGCATACTCATATTCTTTTCCTTGAGTTTATCGTCTGCTGCCATTTTCTCAAGCTCTTCCGGATCAATCAGGACGCCATAATCCTTGTTGCCGCGTGACAATAATTCATTGGCCTCCTCATCGCTGTCGTAATCCGCTACAATAAAGTCCATATCCTTATACGTATTCTGCAGCTCCTTCAAAAGCTTTTTCGCATTTGTACTCAATCCATTCCATGCATCCTGTCTCTTACTGTCTGCTCTCTGGTATTTGTCTGCTCTGCCTGCATTCTTCCCGTCCTTCGGATCGACGGACTGATTCTTGTAATTTGTCTGAAATACTCCATAAGCTCCTATCGTATTCATAGCATTTCCTCCACATCCACAATATTTCTGCCTGTTGCCTTCCGGCAGATACATGCCGGTCAATAATAACTCCTATTCCTTATATCGGCATTTATTGTCAATTTGGAAATACTTTTCCGGAAAAATATTACATTTCCTACAATTCTGCCATGCAGACCCTAACATACAGTAATACGCAGAAAACTACAGACTTTCTTTCAGGACATCCCCAAGCACCTGAATCGAATGCTTCAGACGGCCCTCTTCCTCCTCATCCAAATCAATCTGGATAATCTGCTCAATTCCTCCGTTGCCTACAATACACGGCAGGCTCAGTGCCATATTTTCCGCACCGTAATGTCCATCCACTACACTGGACACTGTCAAAATCGAATGCTCATTCCGCATAATGCATTCACAGATACGGCGAACCGCCATTGCCACTCCAAAATATGTGGCCTTCTTATTCTCGATGATTTTGTAAGCGCTTTCCTTAACCTGATCATAAATCCGCGCCGTATCATCATGGTATTCATCCGGCTGGCACATATCATAAAAATCTTTGAGATCAATTCCCGACACATTAGCGCTGCTAAATACAGCCAGCTCACTGTCACCATGCTCTCCTATAATGAAGGCATGCACACTTCTTGCATCAACCCCCAGTTCCTCGCCAAGCATACATTTCAAACGTGCCGTATCAAGCACCGTTCCAGAACCAATGACCCGCTCGGCCGGCAGTCCCGAAAGCTTCCATGCAACATATGTCAGAATGTCTACCGGATTGGAGACCACGAGCAGAATCCCCTCAATCTTGCGGGTAGCAATTTCTCCGATGATCTGACGATAAATCTTGATATTCTTGTTTACCAGGTCAAGACGCGTCTCATCCGGTCCCTGATTGCAGCCCGCCGTCACGATGATAATGGCAGCATCCAAAATATCATCATAGCTTCCGGCGTAGATCTTCATCGGCATAGCAAAGGGCATTCCATGCATGATGTCCATCGCCTCACCCTCTGCCTTTTTGTGATCCACATCGATCAATACCATCTCCGAAAAAAGTCCGCTCTGCATCAGTGTGAATGCCGTACTCGCCCCGACATATCCGCATCCAATAATTACAACCTTCCTATTATTCATATCCTTCCTCATTTCTGCACGATACCATGCGCAATATTTGCTCAACCATATTACAGATAATATGATGCTTTGAGTCTTATTTTGCATTAGTATCTGACAGAATGCGGAAAAATTTACCCAATTTATTTACATCTCAGTTTTTGCACCACACTGGCTGCAAAAAGCAGTTCCCAACGGCAGGACTGCGCCGCATTGCGGACAGCTATAACCCCCCTGCATTCTCAGCACCTCTTCCTTCAGATCCTCGATCTCATTAAGAAGAGTACTGACATTCGACATCTCCTGATCGGCAATCTCCCCCTCTTTATTCATCTCATAATAACGCTTTCCCAGGGAAATATACTCCTTATTCAGCGCCTCCTCCTTCGAGCGGATATCCAGCTTCAGCTTCGCCACACCAGACACCTCTTTCGCCTTCTGCGAGACATCCCTGCCTGCCGACGTTACAGTTTCCTTCATATTATCCCAAAATGACATATGCAAACCTCCAAGATTCTATATAATAAATTTCTTATTAGTATATCTCATGCTAATGCATTTCACAAGTGATAAAACGGAAAAATCCAGCAGAATTACAAAATTCTACTGGATAAAATTATTTTCCGACAAAAGCCTTCCGAAAGAAAACACTTCCGCTAATCAAATCATTCTATTTGTTATTTCGTTGTGCATATTCCCAACGTATACAGATAACATCATTGTTTTATTCAAAATTATTTCATATCTCCAACTACTTTACGGATCTCATCCTTCTCTTCCTCTGTCATATCTCCCATCTCGATCAATGCAGAAATCAGCTTGGCTGTAGAACCGTTGAACCAGAACTTTCTTGTTCTCTCTAACATATCATTGCGGTACTCTTTCTCATCACGAGTAGACTTGTAATATGTCATTCCCTTTCTCTCTGATGTAACAAAGCCCTTCAGCTTCAAATTCTTCAGGAAAGTATATACAGTGGTATCCTTGTAATCCAGCTCATACTCTTCCAGAAGACGCGCCATAATCTCCGGACATGTTACAGGATCACCTGCATCCCACACGCACTTCATGATATTTAATTCGCATTCGGTTAACTCTGATTTTTTAAACATAATGTATCCTCCATTCTGATATTATCTCTAACACTCTAGAACCTTTGCTATCGTTGATTGTAACACTATACAAGCCATTTGTCAATATGTAATCTCAAAATAAGTTGAATATTTTATAAAGTTTTGCTAATATCACACAAAATTCAGTTTAAAGGCCTTCGCCCCATGCCTGTGCAAGGCAACCGGCAATGTTCCCTCTGCTGTCCCTTCCTCTCCGCTCCAAAGTTCTCGATAACTGACAGGCCTATCAATTTCCACATCCTCTAAGCAAAGACTTAGACTACTGTCCGCATCACCAGTATTAAAGACTGCCAGGTATTGCCCACCGCAACTATCAACGGCCACCCATAAAATATGCTCCACTCCATTGATTTGCCTGCGCCAGACAGGATGTGCATGTCTGGCATTTCGATGCATTTTCAGAACATCCTCGTTCGTCACAAGGCTTCTGGTAAAATCATCAAATCCCGTCATCTCACCGCCGATCATCAACGGAGAACGGAAAATACACCAGAGAGTCAGCATTGTAATCTGCTCGTCCTGTGAAAAATGGCATTGGTTATTCTGATTCTCTATCTGACAGATCGGCCCGATCGGAAGCATATCCGCATCCGGCCAGTTCCCCGGCCCAGTATGAATACACCACTTCTCCGTCCGAAAAAACATGTCATAAAGCTGCGTCCAGTTATCCCAAAAGTCATCGGTAATACGCCACATATTGGCATATTGCTTCAGGAACTCTGCCCGTTCTATTGGCGCAGGCCCCGGTGAGATGCTGAACACCATCGGACGCCCACAATTTTCAAGCGCCTGGCTCAACATGACAAGCTCAGACTCCTCCGTCTCCAGACGATTGGCAATATCATCACATTTGATGAAATCTACCCCCCAGGAGGCATACAGTTCAAAGAGACTGTCATAATATTCCCTTGCCCCCTCCTTATCCGGATCAATGCCATACATATCTGTATTCCACTGACAGATGCTGGACTGCTTTACAATCTGTCTTGCCGTCCTGCCTGTCCCCTTAATCGGTGTGTTCTGATGCACCGCCTGCCGCGGGATTCCCCGCATAATATGAATGCCAAATTTCAGTCCAAGCGAATGGACATATTCCGCCAGAGGTGCAAATCCTTTCCCGCCCACCGAAGACGGAAAACGGTTCTCAGCCGGAATCAGCCGGGAATATTCATCCATACACAGCTCCGCGAAATCATGATACTGATGTCCATCTGCTGTCGGCTCCGACCATTGAATATCCACAACAATATATTCCCAGCCGTATTGTTTTAAATTCTCTGCCATGTACTCCGCATTTTTCCGAACCGTATCCTCTGTCACTGCCGCACCATAACAGTCCCAGCTGTTCCACCCCATAGGGGCTTTCATTGTCTTCATATTTCCTCTTTCCTCTTTTCTTCCTATATTAATATTACCCCAGCGCCACATCAAGCACCATCATCAACGTAAATCCCACCGCTACACCAACTGTTGCAATATTGGAATGCTCCCCGGACTGTGACTCCGGAACCAACTCCTCCACGACGACATATATCATCGCCCCCGCTGCAAACGCTAAAAAATATGGTAAAAATGGTACGATGAATCCGGTAAGAAGAATTGTAACCGCCGCGCCGACCGGCTCCACCAGCCCCGACAGAAAACCATATACAAAGGCCCTCGTCCGGCTGACACCCGTACTGCGCAGGGGCATGGAAATTATCGCCCCTTCCGGGAAATTTTGTATCGCAATCCCTATTGCCAGCACAAATGCACCCGCCATCGTGATTCCTGTATTTTCCATCATGGCACCTGCAAAAGTGATTCCGACAGCCATCCCCTCCGGCAGATTATGAAGCGTCACCGCCAGCACAAGCATAGCCGTCCTGCCAAATCCCGTATGAACTCCCTCCGGTTGATCGCTGTCCACATGCAAATGGGGAATGAAACTGTCCAGTACAAGCAAAAAAAACATCCCCAACAGAAACCCGGCAGCCGCCGGGACCCACGCCGTCCTTTGTTGCTCTTCTGCCATTTCTATGGCCGGAATCAGCAGAGACCAGATTGACGCTGCAATCATAACTCCTGACGCAAAGCCCAACAGGAATTTTTCTAATTTTCGATTCATTTCATTCCGCATCAGGAACACCATGGCTGCCCCCAGCGTCGTTCCTGCCAACGGAATCATTAAACCTGCAAACACCTGCATCCTGCTGCCCCTTCAACCCTCAACATCATGTTATAGGTATTGTATGTAATTACCTTGTCTCAGGTGCACGGCGTCCCTCTGCAAGCATCAATCCTGCTGAATGATCCAGATTCAAAAGGAAATGAATCGTTCTTGTCATGTCCAGCCTCTCGTCCGGCTTTTTCCACAGCCCCATATATCCCACAACCTTGTCATTGCTGTGAATCGGCAGCACAATCACAAAATGCTCCTGAGAGGCACGCTTGCCGAGTTCGGGAACTACCTTGTCGGAATAACATTCACTGCGCTCTGCCTTGCCATTCAGCTTTACTATGGCATTCATCTTCTCCGTAAAGGTCTGGGACGATGCTTCCGGCTGCCTTTCATAGCTTAAATTGGAATTGATACATAAAAAGCTGTTATCCGGCATTCTCTCTGCCGCTGTATTCCAAAATTCCTTATCTGTCCTGCATGTCAGGAAATCATCCGCCATCTCTGCATTCAGACGCACATCAGCCCGATATGCCGCCAAACCGGAATTCAACTCGCCGATCAACTTATCTGAATCAAAAAGATGTGTCTTCTGGCATCCACAGGACTGCGACAGCTGAATATGATATTCCAGTATCGTTGTACCATTAATTTTCTTTCCATTACATAAGGTCTCAATCAAGCCCGCAATCGTCTTAGCGTCCCTCACCTCATTCCGAACACAGGTTGTAATCGCCGGAGAGTGCTTAATGCCCTCCTCGATTCCGTCAATCCCTGCTACCAGAATATCCTCCGGCACCTTGTAATCATGCTGCCGCAGATAATCGCATGCTGCAATCGCCATGGAATCATTGGCGCATATGATTGCCTCCGGCGGCACTTTGGACGAATCCATAAATTCCTCCATCACATCATAGGTAGGCCAGCTCCAAAAGTCTCCATAACCCACACGGTCTTCCTCAAACAAAATGTCATTATCCTCCAGCACCTGATGATAAATGGCCAGACGTGCTTCTGCCTTCTCGTTCCCCCTGAGACCGGATATAAAATTAACTTCCCGTTTCCCATGATATTCCACGATATGACGCACCAGCTCCTCAAATGCCGTCTCTGTATCATAGATAATATTATAACAACCGTCCAGTTCTTCGCTAATCGAAACAACCGGCACACCTTTGTCTGTTACGCGCCTGACAATATCCATCATAACACTTTTTTGCTTTATCGTTCCCGAAAAAATAATCACAATGTCCACGATCTCTGTATTGATCAGTCCAAACACAGATGCGTCTGCCAGATCACTGGCGGACAGGTGATACATATCAGAATCACAGCCGAAAACCAGCACATAATATCCTAAATCCGACAACTCACGTATGACTCTCTCCAGAAGTCTCATCTCAAATTTTTGATCCAGTTCCGCGGTACATATTCCAATCACTTTTTTGTCATTAAACATAAATACCCCCTTTCCTCATCTGTGATCTTGTACTATTTCATTGTAACATAAAGCCACACACAAAAAAAGGGCAAAAACGTGTTTTGCCCTTTTTATTTATATGCATCTGATATCCTGAATAACTATTGTTTTGAGCGGATAATATTCTTGCTGCACAGATATGTGATCATGAAATATCCCCCATAAATTACAACAAGAAAAACTGATGTCATCACAATAGATACAAGCAGCTTCTGATTTCCCACCGTCTCCAATATAAAATTGCTGAAACGTATTCCGAAAATCGAATGGATGGCCGCCAGCAGAAGCGGAC
>CAYYGS010000116.1:0-7833 GCA_964471335.1 uncultured Jutongia sp. | reverse complement strand
TTTTTATGGTTTCTTTTGTTTCTTTTCATTTTCCTTCTCCTCCTGTTTCTATATCTTTATACTTGTCGTGTGAATTTTCATTATTATAAATGACACATATCAAATCGTCAATATAGAATGCACAGGATACACGGCGCAATAGAAGAATCACCACATATGACGGATAAGGAGGGATTATCCTGCCTTGACTTGTATTTGCAAGAGGAAGGAAAATGGTGGCGTTTATCTTGAGAGCATGCAGGACATTCCGTATTTTTCTCAAAAAAATAATGGAGTAATAAGATATACTTTTACTGACTTATTACTCCGTATCAAACTTATTTGACAATCTTTATTTTTCACTGCATTTCTTTTCCATGTTCCATACACCATATCATAATAGCTTGTTGAACCACTAATAAGTTCTTTTTAAATTCATACCCCACAAAATATTCTGATTGTATTACGTCATCAGAAACTTCTTCCCCGCGATAAAATGGCGGACAGGGATTTAATACAGCATTTTTATTCGCCATATCCATTACTTCTTTGGTTATCTGATATTCCCGAAAATCATTTAACGCCTTGGCGGGCAGAGAATCCGTACATATAATATCTTTTCCTTTGATTGCTGCTTTTATATCATGATATACCTGTAGACCATCCATCTCATAACCAGAAGCACAACACTGTGACAATTCAAATCCCATAACATCAGATGCTTCCTTCCAAGCCAGACCGATATTTCCAGATTTGCCACAGAACAGATACTTGTCACTTATGAAATTATCTCTGATTTTTGACAGCGAATACATATCTGATAAAATTTCACAAGGATGATTTATATCAGTCATTGCATTGATAACCGGACTTTTTGAATATGCAGCAATTTTTTCAATCAACTGGATGTCTTTGTACCGCACAATAACGATATCTGCCCAATTATTTAGATAACCGCAGACATCTTTTAAATCTTCCTTTTTTTCCAATGCATCATTTGGAAATAGTATGGGCTGTCCACCTAGCAGATATATCCCCTTTTCAAAGGTTACTCGTGTTCTGATACTTGAGGCGGGAAAATAAAGAATAACACTTTTTCCATTAAGGAAACCATTATATTTTCCGTCACTGATTTCGTCTGCAATATTAAATATTTCATATACTTCGCTTGATTGCAAATCAGTTAATCGAATCAAATCTTTCATTTAGAACTACCTCCGTCAGTTTTAAAGTGCCTCCTTCATATCAGCCAATTAGATGTTTCATTTCCTCAAAGTCTCCACGAAACACCGCCGCATTCATCCCTGCACTTTTTGCCCCCTCCACATTGTCTTCCCTGTCATCAATAAAAAAACATTCTTCCGGCAACAGCTTATATTGCTCTAAGAGATGCTGATAGATCCGGATATCCGGTTTTAAGATATGAATATCGCTGGACACAACGATCCCGTCAAAATAATCCAAAGGTGCAAATGCAGGAAAATATCTGTAAAATGCATCACTCGCATTGGACAACACATACAACCGGTATCCCTGTTCTCTTGCATATTCACAAAACTCCTTCGCTCCGGGAAGCGGAACCATGCACACATCCCATTTTTCCACGCACAGCTTTAATTCCTTATGCAGCCTTTCCGGCACCCGCAGACTCACTCCGGCAAACCGTTCTACGTCCAGGATCTCCCCTAAATCGCCCTGTACCCATTCCGGGCCTTCAAATAATTCCCGCCGGATTAATTGTCTGTCTTCCTCCGAATCGACAAAAAGCTTCAGACATACATCAGGATTGTAATCTAATAATACATTTCCCATATCCAGTACAATATTCTTTATCAAAATTAAGTCCTCCTCACAAAAATGCAAAGCCCTCTGATTGCCGTGTCAATCGCCTGTATCAAACAACAGCGTTACCGGTCCGTCATTGACAGATGCCACCTGCATATCTGCTCCAAACTCTCCACATTCCACATGAAATCCCCTCGCTTCACATTCTTCCATGAACTTTTCATACAAAGGCACTGCTACATCCGGCTTTGCCGCACCGCTAAAGCCCGGCCGCCGGCTTTTCAAATCCGCAAATAAGGTAAACTGTGATACCACAAGAAGTTCTCCGTCCGCCTTCTCCAAATTCAGGTTCATTTTCCCGTTTTCATCTCCAAATACACGAACACCGCACACCCGGTCTGCCAAATATACGGCATCCTTTTCCGTATCACTTGGCGCAATGCCAAGCAACACTAAAAATCCCCTGCCAATCGTCCCCTTCACCTTGCCATCAATCGTAACGGATGCCTCCGTGACGCGCGTAACCACTGCTTTCATAACCTGCCTCCTCATCTGCTTTGCGAACTCTTTTCTTGCCAGTAATCAATAATCTTGTTCCCTGCATCCGCAGAATATTCCATCCCCTTTAATTCGAAAACCTCTTCTATATCTGCCTGAAACCACCTCATACAGCCGGCCAGATTTCGCTCTACTTCCTCGAAATCATCAGAGCAGTAATATCTCTTCAAGTGCGCTTGTTTTTCTTCGGGGATAAAATGCAGTTTATTGGCGCTTCCTCCCCACATCGTTTTATCAAATCCGACAAGCAATACGGAGATATGTGTTTCATACATGGTATGCAGGACCTGATTCAGCTTAAAATAATCTTTTCTTTTAAGATACTTACCCGTCATATTGGCATGGTACCAATATGTCTCTTCAAGATAAGATAAATCATCCTTCCAGTTTTCCCCCACAACATTCTGTTCCACTAATTTCCTGACCGCTCCGTCCCTGTCAAAGATGACATCGGATTCCTTCAAGCCAGTATAGTGAAAACGGCACATACCATCCTCCAATTTCTCAGAATTTAACAGGAACACATCAAATTGAAAAACATCAGAACCACACCGCAGCAGATAGCCATTATTGATGATTGCCTCGCCATTAAATCCCTCCGGCCAACACACAAGTATTTCATCACTGATCTGCCGCAGACATTCCTCCAGGGAAGAAGTAAATCCCGCAAAACACGTTCCATCAATCAATAACACAATATCCACATCAGAATACTCATCCGACAAATCATGTGTTTCCGATCCAAAATCCCATGCTCCCAAAACACAATCCTTCTCTTCCATCTGTTCTACAAAACAATCCTTCATTAAGCTAAGCTGTCGATTCATATTACCCCTCCATGCCGCTTTCGTCGGCTCGAAATAACCTGATATATCCCAAGTATATCACAAGCAGGAAGGTATATGAAGCCAAATTTTACACGACTTTTTGTAAAATATATTTGACATAATGTCATCTGTATGATATACTCCTGATAAATCAAAGGAAAAACACTGTTGCAACGAACTTTTGATGAGAAAGGAGACGAAACAAATATGAATCACAACCCATTTTACAAGGCAGGTATTTTTACTGGAATATTATTCGTTATGCTGATTTTTCTGATCATACAATGGATTAAGAAAAAGAGTTCAAATAATTCGAACATAAAGGAGTATGATGAGCGTCAGCTGCTCGCCAGGGGACAGGCGGCCAAATACGGTTTTTGGGTAGCTACCTTTTATATGCTGTCGATGGGGATTTTAAACCCCAAGAACCTTGCTACTGATTCCTTAATGTATCTGGGCGCCTGCCTCGCACTCCTTGTCTTTGGCTGTACCTGTGTTATCCGTGATGCTTATTTCCCTGTTTCCAGTCAGTCAAAACCAAAAACTCTATTGATTATTTTACTTCTCGTTGTGTCTGCTGTTTCCAATGTGATCCTGGGAATATACAGCGCAGAAAGTGAGGTCAATTTTTTAAATCTCCTGCTGGGAATTATGCTTACCATTATCTTACTGGTGTTGCTCGGTAAATTCATTTATGATAAAAGAAAGGAAAAAAACGACCATGAAACTTGAAGTAAAAAACATAAAAAAGTCATTTGGCGATAAAGAGATTCTGAAAGATATCTCCTTTTCGGCAGAAAGCGGAAAGGCACTGGGGCTCTTAGGAAGAAACGGTGCCGGCAAAACAACCACCATCCGGATCCTCATGGATGTATTCCATGCCGATTCCGGAGAGATTTTACTGGACGGGAAATCATTTGAGCCCCAAAAGATACAGATCGGTTATCTGCCGGAGGAACGGGGATTATATCCGAAACGTACGATTATCGAACAGATGGTATATCTGGCAAGACTGCGGGGAATTGACAAAAGAACAGCACGAACCAACGCAAAAAAATGGCTGAAGCGTCTCTCGGTTGAGCAATATGAAAAGAAATTGTTGGAAACCCTCTCGAAGGGCAACCAGCAAAAGGTTCAATTGGCAGCGACACTTGTCTGCGACCCGGATATTGTCATTCTGGATGAACCTTTCAGCGGTCTTGATCCGGTGAATTCCCAGATCCTGAAGGATGTCATTAACGAACTGATTGCAGAGAGCAAAATTGTTATTTTTTCCAGCCACCAGATGAGTTATGTAGAAGAATTCTGTGAAGATATCGTCATGATCCACCAGGGCGAGATTGTATTAGATGGCAATCTTCTGGAAATTCAAAAGGAATATGGAAAAAATCAGCTGGTCATAAGTGCGGAAGCGCTTTCCGACAAAGAATTACAGATACTCCTGACAGAGCAGCTTTCTGATTGTGTTACGGTAACCGGCGAGACAAAACAGGATGTGATTGTAAAGCTGATGGACGGCATTTCGAAACAACAGTTCTTCCGGCGTCTGGCTGACATCCGGAGCCTGACAATTGAACACTTTGAAACCTATAAGCCATCGTTAAGCGATATATTTATCTCTTGTACCTCTCGAGAAGAAAATGAAAGAAAGGAGCTGTCAGAATGAAAAGATTTACGACTGTTTTTGAATTTGAATTATTGAACTATATGAAAAATAAATCTTATGTGATTACTACCATTTTAACGGCGGTGATCATTGGAGTCCTGATGTTTCTTCCGAATGTTGTGGATCTGTCAGATCTGTTAGGCACCGAGCAGAATACACAGGAGCAAAGTGAAAACGAATCATCAAAAGATTCCGAAAAAAAGAAGGCGGCCTTTGGCATCGTAGATCAAACAGGATATCTGACGGGTAATTCCATACTTGAGGAAGCATTTGAAAACGCAGAATTTCAATTTCTGGATGACGAAAAGGAACTGAAAAAGGCAGTCACGACAGAGAATGTCGAAGCCGGTTTTCTTGTTACAGACGATAGCAATTATAAGTATTATGTCCTGAACCGGGAAATGTGGGACGAAAATCAGGCCGTCTTTGATTCCATTCTGACAAACATCCATAAACAGGTATACTGCCAGAACAACGGTCTGGACTTTCAGAAGCTGATGGAAGAATACGAAACCCCGGTCCATTGTGATACCGAAGTTTTAGGCAAGGATGCCGCAGATAATTACTGGTACTGTTATATACTTGTCATTATTATTTTCATGGTCATTATTCTCTATGGTGTCATGATTGCAACTTCGGTAACCACCGAGAAAAGCAATCGTTCCATCGAGGTACTGGTAACCAGTATTGATTCCAAATATCTGCTGTTTGGAAAGGTTCTCGCCGGCGCTGCTGCCGTCATGATTCAGCTTGCTCTGATTCTTGGCGCCGCCCTGATCGGATATGCCATCAATCATGATGCATGGGGCAACAAATTGGATATGCTCCTTGATATCCCGGCCGATGTACTTGCCGCATTTGCTGTATTCGGAATGGGCGGGTTCCTCTTTTACGCCTTTTTATATGGCGCATTTGGAGCGCTTGTATCCAAAACAGAAGATATTAACAAATCCGTCGGTCCTTTACAAATGATTATCATGATTGTATATTTTGTCGTAATGTTGCAGCTGGAAAACCCGGATGGTATCATGGTGAAAGTTTGTTCCTTCCTGCCTGTCAGCTCCTACTCCGCTATGTTTGTGAGAGTCAGCATGGGAACTGTCGCTGCCTGGGAAATCGCACTGTCTGCCGGCATATTATTCCTGTCTATCCTTTTTGCGGGCTGGCTCAGCGCCAAAATTTACCGCATGGGGACACTTCGTTATGGAAATCCGATTAAGCTTGGCAACATGTTACGTTCTTTAAAACAAGAAAGGAAATTATGAAAAATCTCAGGTTAAAAGCTGCCCGTGCGGGAAAGGATCTCTCACAGGCAGAGCTGGCAAAATTATGTAATGTCTCACGACAGACGATAAATGCAATCGAAAAAGGGGATTATAACCCTACCATTCAATTGTGTATTGCCATATGCAAAGCTTTGGATAAAACATTGGATGAATTATTCTGGGAGGAATAATTCATCTGCCATGCTGCACAGAAACTTATATAAATAACTATGTAAACAAAAACTCCGGGCGGAACCTGTCCTATTTTCGGGACAGGTTCCGCCCGGATCAAAATTACAACAAATCTATTTCCTACAGTACCATCTTAATCTCTGTCACATCTGTCAACTTGTCGGCCGGCACATAATTATCCTCTGTCTTCTCTCCGTTGATATAAAACTCACGGAAGCCTGACTCTGCACCGTTCGGATTTTCTACCCGGATCACAAGCTTCTTTCCACGGAAGCTCTTCTCCATCGTCATTTCCTTCCAGTCTGACGGTATTGTCGGAGCAATACGGATGCCATCCAGATCCGGACGAATACCGCAGATACCCTCGACACAGCCCACCATACAGGTAGACGCGGTACCTGTCAGCCAATGCACATGAGAACGGCCGTGGAAGGGACTCTCATCACCTTCCGTATACTGACCGTGTACATACGGCTCCAGCTTACGAATCTCTGCCTTATCATTCTGGGAAGAAGGAGAACTCTCCTCAAAATATTTGAAAGCCTGATTGCCGTGACCCATCAACGCTTCTGCCAGAATGATCCAGCCCTGTGTCTGGGAGAAGATACCTCCGTTCTCCTTTGTAGACGGCGGGAACAGTCCTGCCAGTGCGCCATCAAAGTAATGATCCACATAGGACGGCGCCATAACCTTTGTACCATATTCCGTATTTAACTCGCGCTCTACTGACTCTAATGCCTTCTCTGCCTGCTCCTTCGTAGCCAGTCCGGAAATCACGGACCATGACTGCGGATTCAGCCACATGCTTGCCTCCGGATCCTTCTTGGAACCAATCAATTCGCCAGTATCCTTAAAGCCGCGGTTGTATCTGTCATCCTCCCACCAGAACTGATTGATCTTGTCTCCAATCTCCTTCTGTGTCTTGTCGAGGTATGCAATATATTCTGTATCCTGCTTCTTTTCAGCAAAGATACGCATAATCGTAAATGCATAGTAAAGCTGCATTGCTACGAAAGAAGACTCGCCCTGCGCTCCCAGACGCAGACAATCATTCCAGTCTGCATGAAGGCCGGCGGGCAGGCCGTGCGGGCCGAGATGATTCATCGAAAAATCAATCGCCCTCTTCATATGTTCATAAACACTTGCCTTCTGCGGCACATTAGACCAGGTAATCTCCTCATCGACAAATGCCAGATTGCCCGTCTCGGAAATGTATTTAAAGATAGTCGGGAAGAGCCACAGCGCATCATCCGCACGATATGCGGGATGGCCTGTCTCCTTCACATATGTCGGATCATCCGGCGTTCCCTCGTGGCCGGCACGCTCATCATGATCAAAGCGAACCAAAGGAAGTCCGCCGCCATTGTCCACCTGCGCAGAAAGCATAAAACGGATCTTATCGAGAGCTGCCTCCTGATCTGTATGGATCACACCCTGAATATCCTGCACGGTGTCACGATAGCCATATCCATTTCTCTCTCCACAATAGATGAAGGATGCTGCCCCTTATTTGCATTGTAGGTTGACGAGAACGTCAGGAATATGCGGCCGCTCTTTGCCA
>CAYYGS010000115.1:0-7842 GCA_964471335.1 uncultured Jutongia sp. | reverse complement strand
ATCAAGCGATTATTGAAATGATGGAATTTGAGAATGATTTATCGAATTTGAAATTTTGCATAGGGAAGATTCAAAGTTATTCGTTGGAACATGATTTACTTCAAATGGAAATGTCACAAAGACCACCAACACAAGAGGAAATTGCGTTGTTACAAGGCAAAAGATATTTGGTGTTAGTACAGACTGCAAAACTTCATGAATATGAAGCATCCCTTTTGCAAAAAATAGATAAAATCGCAATTCCTTTCTATGGTAAAGATGAAAATTCTTGGACTAATAGAAAAAGTATATTGTTTGCACAAGCTGAGAGGATTATGCAACAAAATAATTAAGTTTATTTCAGTGTAGAATATGCAAATGCAGTATATATGCATTTGGTGTTCTTGTATACCAATAAGCAAGTGTAGATTTCGAAACGGAGTGGAGAAGGATTATATGACTTTGCAGATGAATTATCAGGAAAAATATGAGCAGGGCATAGAGAAGGGTGTGGAGCAGGAAAAAATAGAATCAGCAATGAGAATGATTGAGGATGGAGATTTGCCATTGGAAAAGGTTGCGATATATTCCGGGCTTACTCTGGAGCAGGTATTTGAATTAGAAAGAGAATTGCAGCCAGTTTAGGTTGAGGTGCTTTTCAGTGCTTCTGTTTTGTGTTGTTGATAAATTCTTCATCCTGTATTTTTCTAAATTGTTGACTTCGTTCCTGTGATTTTTTGATGAGAGGTGTTAGTGTTTGACAGCTATTCAAAACTGTGTTATGATTCTTAAAAACCTATTTAACAAGTAGGAAAATAGGGAGGTATAACATGAATCATATGATATATATGGATAATGCGGCAACGACGCAGGTCAGTGAAGAGGTTTTGGAGGCGATGCAGCCCTATTTCAGGGAATGTTTTGGAAATCCCTCTGCCGTCTATTCCTTTGCTGGTCAGGCGCAGAGAGCAGTAGAGTTGGCAAGGGAGCAGGCTGCAGAGATCATTGGTGCCCGGCCGGAGGAGATTTTTTTTACCGCAGGGGGAAGTGAGTCGGATAACTGGGCCTTGAAGGCAGTGGCAGAGGCGTATGCTTCCAGGGGAAAACATATTATTACAAGCAAGATTGAGCATCATGCCGTGTTACATACCTGTCAGTATTTGGAGAAGCAGGGCTATGAGGTAACATATCTGGATGTGGATGAGAATGGTATGGTCTCCTGCCGTGATCTGGAGGCGGCGATTCGGCCGGATACCATTCTTATATCAATTATGGCGGCCAATAATGAGATCGGTACGATTCAGCCGTTAATCGAGATTGGGGAGATCGCAAGAACACGGGGCATTTTGTTCCATACGGATGCGGTACAGGCATATGGGCACATTCCTCTTTCTGTGGACGAAATGAAGCTGGATCTATTATCTGCCAGCGGGCATAAGTTAAACGGGCCAAAGGGAGTTGGTGTGCTTTATATTCGCAGTGGAGTTAAAATCGGTTCCCTGATACATGGAGGGGCACAGGAGAGAAATCTGCGGGCCGGGACTTTGTATGTTCCGGGGATTGTAGGTTTTGGAAAAGCCGCACAAATCGCACAGAGTACTATGCAGGAACGCGGGGAAAAAATAAGTCAGAGAAGGGAGCAGCTGATTGAGAGGGTATTATCAGAAATACCTTATACAAGGCTGAATGGGCATCGGACAAAGCGTCTGCCGAATAATGTTAATTTCAGCTTTCAGTTTATTGAGGGGGAGTCCCTGCTGATGTTATTAGACCAGAAGGGCATCTGTGCTTCCAGTGGATCAGCGTGTACTTCTGGTGCGTTGGACCCGTCCCATGTCTTATTGGCGATTGGCCTTCCGCATGAGATTGCGCATGGTTCCCTGCGTCTTACCTTGTCAGAGGATATCACGGCAGAGGAGATTGATTTTGTGGTAGAGGAATTAAAGGGGATTGTGGAACGACTCCGGCAAATGTCTCCTTTATATGAAGATATGTTGAAAAGAATGAAGTTCCACTAAGGCGATAAAAGACAACGCCTAAGTGAAACTAAATCATTCTTCGAAAAACGCAAAAGCGGCGTTTTTCATAAGCAAAGATATTTGCTTTGTTATTTTGTGCCGCAAAAGTTGTGGTATGTGGGATTAGATTAAAATGAATGAAGTCCCACTAAGGTGGCATAGGAAATTATGAGGGCACAGGAAGGGTGCGAATCAGAGAATTATTGTGACAGGAATGGAGGATTTATTTATGTATAGCGAAAAAGTGATGGATCATTTTAATAATCCCAGAAATGTGGGAGAGATTGAGGATGCAAGCGGCGTAGGCACGGTGGGCAATGCTAAATGCGGTGATATTATGCGAATGTATTTTTCGATTGATGAGGAGGGTGTAATTCAGGACGTGAAGTTTAAGACTTTTGGCTGCGGCGCTGCCATTGCTACGAGCAGTATGGCGACAGAGCTGGTAAAGGGAAAGACCGTGCAGCAGGCGCTGGAGGTGACAAATCAGGCGGTTATGGAGGCATTAGACGGACTTCCGCCTGTTAAGGTGCACTGTTCCCTGCTTGCAGAGGAGGCGATTCATGCGGCGCTGTGGGATTATGCTCAGAAGAATCATATTGTGATTGATGGGCTGCAGGAGCCGGTGGATGATATATCGGAGGGGGAGGTTGAAAAATGATTCTAAGCCAGCAAAAAACGTTGCCTAAGAATCATTACGATTTCAACCAGGAAAAACGCAAATACAGCGTTTTTCACAAGTCAATGTATTGACTTTGCATATTTATTTGCTTTGCTTTTTTATGCCGCTGAAAGCGGCATGGGAGGGGAAATATGACATTAAATCAATTAAAATACGTGGTAGTGGCGGCAGGGCAAAATTCTTTTAACGATGCCGCCAAAACCTTGTTTATTTCACAGCCCAGCCTCTCCAATGCGATTCATTCGCTGGAGCAGGAATTGGGGTTTTGTATTTTTAACCGTTCGAAAACCGGGATAACACCTACGCCGGAGGGGATGGAATTTATCGGTTATGCCAGGCAGGTGCTGGAGCAATACGAATTATTGGATGCCCGATATATCAACCGGCGGGAGATCAAAAAGAAATTTAGTGTTTCGACACAGCACTATACATTTGCAGTGGACGCATTTATCAAGACGATGAATTATTTTGGGATGGACAGTTATGAATTCGAGATTTATGAGGATACAACGTATACTGTTATTGAAAATGTCAAAAATCTCAGGTCAGAAGTGGGAGTGTTATATTTAAATGAGTTTAATCAAGGTGTTTTAAATAAGCTTTTTCACGAGTATGATTTGGTTTTTCATCCGCTTTTTGATTGTGGACTTTATGTTTATCTTTGGAAGGGACATCCGCTCGCGAATCATAAGTGCATTGCGTTAGAGGAGCTGATGGAATACCCCTGTCTGACTTTTTCCCAGGGACAGCACAATTCCTTTTATTTTGCAGAAGAGGTGTTTAGTACATATCAATATAAGAAGAAGATCACGGCCAGTGACAGGGCAACGCTGTTGAACTTGATGGTGGGAAGCAACGGTTATACTCTGTGTTCCGGTATTATCTGTGAGGAGTTGAATGGATCGGATTATACTGCCGTGAAGCTGGATTCTCAGGAAAAGATGACAATCGGTTATATTTCCAGACGGGATGCCCGCGTTACCGAGATAGAGCAGAAATATATTGAAGAGATCAGGAAATTTAAGGATAGGGCGATGTTATAGCCAAAAACTATTATGCCTGGCAGTTTTTTGGAATTAGACAGGGGAGGGGAGATTGTATAATATAAACCTATCAGACTTGTAGGTTTGAAAAAGGGGGATGGCGTATGTGTGAATTATTTGGGATAAGCATGAAGCAGAAAATACAGGTAAATGCATTGATGCGTACTTTTTTCTCTCACGCAGGGAAGCATCCTCATGGGTGGGGGATGGCACGTTTTAAACAAGATACTGTCTTTTTTGAAAAACAGGCAGTATCTGCCGAGAAAAGCGCCAGGCTTCATTCCTGTCTGGAACGGCCAATTGTGGAGGACACCATGATGGCACATATCCGTTTAGCGACGAAGGGAAGTGTGGAATACGACAATTGTCATCCTTTTGTCGGGCAGGATCATTCCGGGCGGACTTGGACATTGGCACATAATGGTACGATTTTTGAGAGTGCAACTCTGGATCCGTTTTATTATGTACAGGAAGGGCAGACGGACAGCGAACGGATTTTATGTTACATCATTGACAGGGTTAACCGGAGACAGGCGCAGCGGTGCAAATCGTTATCTGCCCGCGAGCGCTTTTGGCTTTTGGATGAGATTATCTGTGAACTGGCAGAGGACAACAAGCTTAATTTGTTGATTTACGATGGAGAATATTTTTACGTCCATACTAATTTACAGGATAGCCTGTACGTATCTGATAGGAGTGAAGGTGCCGTCTTTTCTACTGTGCCATTGGATCAGGAGACATGGCGGCCGCTGCCGCTGATGACATTGATGGCATATCAACGTGGAAGACTTGTCTTTCAAGGAACACACCATGGGTATGAGTATGTGGAGAATCCGGAACAAATGAGACTGCTTTTTTTGGATTATTCTGCCTTGTGAGGCTGTAAAGTTGCAAATACTGTGGCTGCGGCAGGAATGGAGAAGAATATGTTACAGATAGAGAGAAAAGAAATCAGACAGCACATCAGGGAAGGCTTGTTTGGGCTGGAAAAGGAGGGGCTGCGGGTATTAGAGGATGGGACATTCTCTCACACGGCACATCCCTTCGGGGAGGAAGATTCGATTGTCAGAGATTTCTGTGAAAATCAGGCAGAGATTAATACAAAGGTTCATCCCACAGCACAGGAAGCAGTGGAAGAACTATACCGGCATTCTGTTACACTTCAAAAGACAGTGCGGGATCTGCCTGTCAGAGAGTATATTTGGCCCTTTTCCAATCCGCCGTATATTCGGAATGAAAATGATATTCCCGTTGCTTCCTTTGAAGGGATGGAGCAGTTTAAGACGATATACAGGGATTATCTTTCGGATAAATATGGGAGATATAAGATGACATTTTCCGGGATCCATGTTAATTATTCCTTTTCAGAAGAGTTGCTGCAAAAGAGTTTTGCACTGGACGGACAGGGGGATTATCAGACATACAAAAATCAGTGTTATCTGACATTGGCAAGACAGCTTAGCGTATATGGATGGATTTTGACGGCCGTGACAGCGGCCAGTCCTCTTCTGGATAGCTCTTATGTGGAAAAAGGGATCTTCGGAGGGGATGTTTTTATGGGGCTTGCTTCGGTACGCTGTAGTGAGCTGGGATACTGGAATGACTTTAGTCCGGTGTTTGATTACAGCAGTATATCTTCTTATGCGGACAGTATTGAGCGGTATGTGAGAGAGGGAATCTTAAAGGCGCCGTCTGAGTTATATTATCCGATTCGGTTGAAGCCGTCGGGCGATAATACGCTGGAATCTCTGAGAAAGAACGGGGTGAATCATATAGAACTCCGAATGTTTGACCTCAATCCGCTTTGTGTGGAGGGGATTGAGGTGAAGGATGTAATATTTGCGCAGTTATTGATGATCTGGCTCTTATGTCAGCCGGAACAGGATTTTACGTCGAGGCATCAGATTCAGGCGGTTCAGAATTTTAAAAATGCGGCGCATTATGATCTGAAAACCGTTAAAATTGCTCTGCCGGACGGTACGATTTGTTCGGTGGCACAGGCGGCGATGAATATGATTGATGCGATGAAGGGATTTTATCGGAAATACGAGATCGAGGTGCAGGACATTTTGGATTTTGAATATGAGAAATTTGTTGATGGCGGCCGACGTTATGCGTGGATAATCCGGGAACAGTTTCAGGGCGGTTTTGTCCGCAAGGGAATGGAGTTGGCAAAAAGGCAACAGGAGGTACTATATGTACAGAGGAATTGAAACAAAATGCATACATTTGGAGGAGGAAGAGGGACGCATCGAACATTATGGGGCAATCAGTTATCCGATTTATCAGACTGCGACGTATGCACATCCGGGTGTGGGAAAAAGTACGGGATATGATTACAGCCGACTGCAAAATCCTACGAGAGAGCATTTGGAGCGAGTGGTGGCTTCTCTGGAAAATGGGATTGATGCACTTGCGCTGTCGAGTGGAATGGCGGCAGTTTCTCTGTTGATGGAGCTGTTTGAGCCAGGGGATCATTTGATTATTGACTCGGATTTGTATGGCGGCTCCATTCGTTTATTCCAAACTGTATCGGAGAAGAATGGTATTTGCTTTTCGAGGGTGGACGCCTGTCGGGATAATATTGAGGAATATATTCGAGAGGATACGAAGGCTGTTTATATTGAAACACCGACAAATCCTATGATGCATGTGACGGATATCGCAGCGTTGTCACAGATTGCCAGAAGGCATCATTTGATGTTGATTGTAGATAATACATTTTTATCGCCTTATTTTCAAAATCCTTTGGATCTGGGGGCAGATCTTGTGATACATAGCGGTTCAAAGTATCTGGGTGGCCACAACGATACATTGGCTGGATTTCTGGTGACTGGCAGTGAAGAGATTCGCGACAGACTGCGTTTTTTGATTAAGACGACCGGGGCAGGACTGGCGCCTTTTGACTGTTGGCTGCTTCTGCGCGGCATCAAGACATTGGGAATCCGTATGGAAAGGGCGCAGGAAAATGCGATTCGGATTGCTGATTGGCTGAGCCATCAGAAAATTGTATCCCATGTGATTTATCCGGGGCTGTCACAGCATCCCGGTTATGAGATTATGAAAAAACAGGCAAGAGGCTTTGGCGCGATGTTGACGTTCCAATTGGAGAAAAAGGAGTATGCGCTGGCTTTGTTGGAAAAGGTCAGGATGATTCGTTTTGCGGAAAGTCTGGGCGGGGTGGAGACTTTAATAACCTATCCGGTCACGCAGACGCATGCAGATGTACCGGCAGAGATCCTTGCAAGGAACGGTATTACAGAGAGTACGCTGCGTCTGTCTGTCGGAATTGAAAATATTGCGGATTTATTAGGGGAGTTAGAACAGGCCTTTGCACAGCTGGCATATTAGAAAGTGAAGCATGAGGGATGAGTATGGCAGAAAGAAATTTAGATTTTGATACAATTATAGAGCGCAGAAATACGAAGAGTCTGAAATATGACTTTGCCCGGTTACGCGGGATGCCGGAGGATGTTCTGCCCCTTTGGGTGGCAGATATGGATTTTAAAACCTCTTCCTATGTGGAGGATGCTTTGGTAGAATGTGCCCGTCATGCTGTGTTTGGGTATAGCGAGGTCAAGACACCGTATTTTGAGATTGTGCGCGATTGGATGCGTAGGCATCACGACTGGGAGATAGAGGAGAGCTGGCTGGTGAAGACGCCGGGGGTTGTTTTTGCACTTGCAATGGCAGTGAAGGCGTATACAGAGCCGGGGGATGCTGTCCTGCTGCAGCAGCCGGTGTACTATCCCTTTTCGGAGGTGGTTACAGATAATGGCAGGCGGGTGGTCAGCAATGACTTATTCCTGGGAGAGGATAACCGCTATCATATGGATTTTGAGGATCTGGAGAGAAAGATAAAAGAGGAAGAAATTAAACTATTTCTTTTGTGCAGCCCACATAATCCGGTAGGGCGGGTGTGGAGCAGGGAGGAGCTGACAAGACTGGGAGATCTCTGTGTCAGATATGGCGTGATTGTCGTCAGCGATGAGATTCATCAGGATTTTGTCTTTCAGGGGAAGCATTTTGTCTTTGCTGCCCTGAAAAAAGAATACGAAGCGATCAGTGTTACCTGTACATCGCCCGGGAAGACATTTAATCTGGCGGGACTGCAATTGTC
>CAYYGS010000114.1:0-7856 GCA_964471335.1 uncultured Jutongia sp. | reverse complement strand
ACCGAAAGATGGGGGCGGAGACGATTCAGTGTAATGCGGCATGGCTGACAGTGAAGAGGGAGAAGATCAAGGCTTCGGAGGGACGCGGGTCGTTGAAGGAGGCTGCGGAAGAGCAGGAGAATTCTGTCGAAAATACTGTGTCAGAGATGGCAGAGACGAGGAATGATGTAGAAAAGCCGGAGACTGCCAACAGCCATGCGGAGACAGAGCAGGAGAACCCTGGCGAAAATACCGTGTCAGAAATGACAGCGGATAAGGAGAAGACAGAGTCTGTCAAAGACCATGCGGAGACGGAACAGGAGCAGGCCTCCGGGAATGCTTCAACAAAGGTGATGTCTGGCGTAGAGATGGTACAGTCTCAGAATGAAAAAAAGAGGAAGGAAGAGGAGGAGCGCAAGAGGCGTGAGAGGATTGATGAGCCGCGCCGGGAGATCGAGAGGCTGCGTCTGGAGGAAGAGCAGGAGCGTCTGGCTGCAGAGCAGAAACGGATTGAGGAGGAGAGAAAACGTCTGGAAGAGGAGCAGCGTCTGGCGAAGGAGGAATTCCAGAAGGTCAAGAAGCGTCTGCAGGAGCGGGAAAAGGCAGAAAGGGAAGCACAGGAGAAGAGGATTGCCGATCTTCTGGCGGAACTGAATAGTCTGGTAGGCCTGGAGTCGGTAAAGGAAGAGATCCAGTCGCTGATCAATCTGATCAAGGTACGGAAGATGCGGGAAAAACACCATATGCCGATGATGGATATGTCATACCATATGGTATTTACAGGCAGTCCGGGTACCGGAAAAACGACAGTTGCACGTCTGGTGGCGAGGATCTATAAGGAACTGGGCATACTGACAGAGGGGAATCTGGTCGAGACAGACCGTTCACGTCTGGTGGCAGGTTATGTGGGCCAGACAGCAATCAATGTCAGGGAGATTGTAGAGCAGGCAATTGGAGGCGTGCTTTTTATTGATGAGGCGTATGCCTTGGTCAGTCCTGATACGGCGAATGATTTTGGCTCGGAGGCGGTCGATACGCTGGTGAAGCTGATGGAGGACCACAGAGACAATCTGGTAGTGATTGTGGCGGGCTATACGGATGAGATGAAGGTGTTTTTAAAGAGCAACTCCGGACTGATTTCGCGTTTTAATAAATTTATTGCGTTTAATGATTATAGTGAAAAGCAGCTGCTGGACATCCTTGAGGTTATGGTGGGAAAAGCCGGCCTGACGATTGAGGAGGGAGCTGTACAGGAAGTGGGCAAGAAACTCATGGAGATGACCGAGGAGGAGAAGCGGGATTTCGGTAATGCCAGAGGCGTCCGCAATCTCTTTGAGAGGATGGTCATGAATCAGGCAAACCGTCTTGTGATGATGGGAGATCCGGATAAGAGTGAATTGATGCTGTTGACACAGGAGGATGCTGTGTTTGCGTGAAAGGGCCATCATTGACCATGCTGATAGAATGTGGTACAATGAAATATATGTGTAGATATCGAGAGAAGAAAGGCGCTTTGTATGAGGGTGATAGCGGGAAGTGCGAGGAGGCTTAAGCTCGTGACGCCGGCGGGGAAACATACCAGACCGACTTCGGACAAGATCAAGGAGACATTATTTAATATTTTGCAGGGAGAGATCCCGGGATGCCGTTTTCTGGATCTGTTCAGCGGCAGCGGCGGCATAGCAATAGAAGCGCTGAGCCGGGGAGCCGGGGAGGCTGTGCTGGTGGATAATGACAGAGAGGCTGTCCGCTGTATCAAGGAGAATCTCCGGCATACACATTTTGAGGATGTATCCCGTGTGATGGCGATGGATGTAATGCAGGCGCTTAAGGGACTCAATCAGCTCGGCAGGCCGTTTGATGTGGTCTTTATGGATCCACCGTACCGGATGGATCTGGAGAAGAGATTGCTGCCGTGGCTTTTATCCTCTGATTTAGTTCATGCGGATACACTGCTGGTGATTGAGACTTCTCTGGAAACAGATATTTCTTATATGGAGAGGCTGGACTGCCAGGTGGAGCGTGTGAAAGAGTATAAGACGAACCGTCATGTTTTTCTGAGGGCAGCAGGCATGGGAGAGAGGGAACAATGAGTATAGCAGTATTTCCGGGGAGTTTTGACCCTGTGACGGTCGGACATATGGATCTGATCAGGAGGGCGGCCGGAATGTTTGACCGCCTGGTGCTGGGAATCCTGATCAACAGCGCAAAGAAGCCTCTTTTACCTGTGGAAGAGAGAGTACGGATGCTTCAGGAACTGACGGGTGAGATGGAAAATGTTTTCGTGAAATCTTTTGATGGCCTGTTGGTTGATTTTGTGGAGCAGGAGCAGGCAAATGTGATTGTGAGGGGACTGAGGACACAGGGGGATTTTGAATATGAGCTTCCTCTGGCGCAGGCAAATTATAAATTAAACCAGCATGCAGATACTGTATTTTTGGCGACGGCGCCGGAGCATTCCTATATCAGCTCCCACGCTGTCAAGGAACTTATAAATTATCATGGGGATATTTCCGGGATGGTTCCGGAGACGGTGCTTGGCTATTTGAATCGTTTTGGAGGACCGGCATGAATTTGATTGAATAAACGAAAGGATCAGATTGTCAATACGTTCAGACAGATAGGAGAGATACATATGCAGTCAAATAAGATTGAACAGGATATCGATGAGATCTACGAGTACATTGAAAGCTGCAAGATGCAGCGTCTATCTACGACGAAGGTGATCGTACCGAAAGATGAGCTTTATGATTTTCTGGACGATTTGCGCCGGGATGTGCCGGAGGAGATCAACCGTTATCAGAAGATCCTTCGCCAGAAGGATAAGATTTTGTCAAAGGCAGAGGACAGGGCGGCTGAGATTCTGGCAGATGCACAGGAACAGTACAAGGCGATGGTGGAGGAACAGTCGATCCTGCAGGAGGCCTATCGTCAGGCTGAGATCACGGTGCAGCAGGCAAATGAGCAGGCAGAGCAGATTATTGCCAATGCGCAGGCACAGGCACAGGAGATCGGCAACGGGGCAATTTATTATACAAAGGATCTGCTTGCTATGGCTGAAAAGACGATTGCAACAGCCTACGAAAGTACAATAAATAATTCTCACGCATTAGAGGTGGCGCTGCAGGGACATTTAAATATTATTCAGCAGAATATGGCGGAGCTGATGCCTGTGCCGGAGCAGGAGCAGGCAGAAGACATGCAGTATCAGGAGGAAGCAGCGGCGACAGATTCTGAAGCATAAACAGTATACTGATAGAGAAAGGTTCGTGAGGGAATGAATACGAAGAATGATGTCGAAGTGGTGATAGGCGGCAAGCAGTATACTCTGAGTGGTTATGAGAGTAATGATTATCTGCAGAGGATCGCTGGTCATATCAACGAGAAGTACACAGAGTTTAAGCGCCAGGAGGGATATAACAGACTGGATATGGATATGCGTCATATCCTGCTGGCAATTAATTTATCGGATGATTTCTTTAAGGCGCAGAAGCTGGCTGGCGACATCCAGCAGCAAAAGGATGAGCTGGAACGGGAATTATTTGATATGAAGCATGACATCATTTCCGGTCAGGAGGAAATAGAGCGACTTAAAAAAGAGCTGAAAGAAGCCAGACAGGCCTGTGATGAGGTAGAACGCCAGAATATTCGTCTGGAGACGGAGCTGCTGCAGAAACGGGAGCAGGAGTTGGTGCGCAAGGGTGAGCAGGAGAAACAGCAGGCGAGAGAGGAAGAATTGCAGAGAAAGGAGCGGGAGCTCCAGCAGAGAGAACAGCAGATTCAATCACAGTGGGAACAGACGCTTCGTAAAAAGGAAGAGGAACAAAAACTTAAGGAGCAGGAGCAGAAGCTCAGAGAGCATGCGCAAAGATTAAAGGAACAGGAACAAAAGCAGAAGGATAAGGAGCAGAGTTTAAAGGAGCAGAAACTGCTGGAACAGGAACAGCGAAGAGAACAAGATCTGGAGAGGCAGCGTAAGGAACAGGAATTGGCGGCTATGGTATTGACGCCAATCGAGGGAGTTGACAAGACGGCTGCGGGTGAAAAGGAGTCAAATCAATCACTGGAGGAAGTAATTTCAATCTCCAGTCGTTCCAAATCCGGTGGCAGGAAGAAAAAAAGTAAAAAGGAATAAAAATACGGGGGCTGTGTTTGCAGCTCCCTTTGTATCTAAAAGGTGCATAGAAATGGGGGAAATTATGAGGGAAAAGCGACCGGAGATCCTGTCGCCAGCCGGATCAATGGAGAGTCTGCGTGCGGCGGTCTCGGCGGGATGTGATGCTGTGTATATCGGCGGCAGCCGCTACGGAGCCAGGGCATATGCCGATAATCCCCAGGGGGATGAGATGCTGGATGCGATCCGGTATTGCCATAGATATGGAGTGAAAATCTATATGACAGTCAATACTCTGTTAAAGCAGAGGGAGTTGGAAGAGGAGTTGTATGAATATATTCTTCCGTATTACATGGAGGGGCTTGATGCGGTGATTGTGCAGGATGTGGGAGTGATACGTTTTTTACACCGCCATTTCCCGGAGATGCCGATTCATGCCAGCACTCAGATGACGTTGACGATGGGAGCAGGCGTTTCCCTGCTGGAGGGATATGGTGTCACGAGACTTGTGCCTGCGAGGGAACTGGATCTTCAGGAGCTGCGCCATATGCGCCGTGACACGGAGCTGGAAATAGAGGTGTTCGTCCATGGAGCGCTTTGTTATTGCTATTCCGGCCGATGCCTCTTCAGCAGTATGCTGGGGGGACGAAGCGGTAATCGCGGCAGGTGTGCCCAGCCCTGCCGGATGGCATATCGTGTCGTGGGGGAGCAGGCCGCTGGAAAGGCCGGAATTTGTCAGGAAGGGGAGTATTTGCTTAGCCCAAAGGAAAATTGCGCGCTGGATGCCATTCCGGCGCTGATCGAGACAGGGATAGACTCCTTCAAGATTGAGGGCCGAATGAAACGTCCGGAATATACGGCGTTTACAACGGCGATGTATCGGAAATATTCAGAACTGTACATAGATATGGGAGCGGAGGATTATCAGAGGTATCTTCAGCTAAATCAGCGGGAGTGGCAGGAGGATCTGCGGAGGCTGGGGGAGTTGTATAACCGTGACGGTTTTACCTCTGGATACCTGGCGGGGAAATCTGGTGTGCCGGGAAAGGGATACCTACAAAAAAAGGATCATGATATGATGTCCCTGAAGCGTCCGAAGCATGGCGGTATATTAGTAGGAAAAGTACTGTCTGTGGGTGGTGGACGAGCTGTCTATCAGGCAGAGAAGGAGCTGCATGCGCATGATGTAGTAGAGTTTCGTGACGGGGCATCTCAAACAGAGTACGAGTATACACTGGGAGAAAATTATAAAAAAGGGGACAGGGTTTCGACAAGATATCAGAGGGGATGTCGCATATCACCGGGCGATTTTGTCTATCGCACCAGAGATGTAAGATTGTTGGGAGAGATCAGGGAAAAATATCTGGAGAGAGAAGCAAAGCTTTCGGTTTCCATGCAATGGAGTGCGGAGGAGGCTCAGCCTGCCCGACTCCGTGTGTTTTTGCCGCGGCCGGATCAGGATGGGGGAGACATCACCATTTGTGTGGAAGGACAGGCCTGCCAGAGGGCACAGCGTCAGCCGGCAGACCCGGAGCAGATCAGAAGGCTTCTTTGTCAGACAGGGGAGACTCCCTTTGTGGCCCGGGATTGTAAGGTGGAGTTAAAGGGAGAGCTTTTTCTGCCTGTGGGTGAGGTTAAAAGACTGCGGCGGGAGGCACTGCAAAAGCTGCAGGAGAGGCTGGAGAGACAGGAGTGGGTTCGTCAGATGCCCTCCTGCGGGACGGTGACAGAAAATGAAGAGGCTGTCGCTGGGGCTGGAAAGCAAAGCGAATCCGGGGGGCAGCGTGAGAAGGCGCTGTGGTCTGATGAAGCCGGGAGGCGGCTGGACGGAGAGAGGATTGTATCTGTCCTGACGGCGGAACAGGCAGGAAGGGCATTGGAACTTCCTGCGGTACACCATATATATCTGAAAATGGATGTGATGACAGAACAGGAGCTGCAACGACTGATCCTGCAGGGAAGAGAGGCAGGAAAAAGGATGTATCTTGCCCTGCCTGCTATTTTTCGAAAGCCGGTATATGAGAGGGAGAGAGAAAAGGTGATTGCAGGAAATTCTCTCTTCCAGATGGAGCAGCTGACGGGATTTGTGGTACAGAATATGGAATCCTTTGTCTTTCTGCGGGATGAGACCGGTGTGTCGCCGGAGCGCATCATCCCGGATGCCAGTCTCTATATCTGGAACCGGGAGGCTGCTGCATTTTGGAGGGAGCAGGGGGTTCGTCATATGACGCTTCCATTGGAGCTGACAGGAGAAGAGTTGGTCGGTCTGGCAGAGTGCGGGGATATGCAGATGATCGTATATGGCCACATTCCCCTGATGGTGTCGGCACAATGCCTGCGGCGGCAGCGATTTGGCTGCGGCCGGGCCAGCACGGTGCACAGTCCGGGAAGCCGGAGTGTGCCAATTGGTGCGGAGGACAGGGCGGGAAGGTTTCAGACGTTACAGGATGCACGGGGTCGAAGATTTCTTGTGCAAAATATGTGCAAATACTGTTATAATGTGATATGGCAGGAAAAGCCGCTTGTACTCACGGGAGAAGAAAATAGATTGCGTGAGAAAGGGATTTGCGGACTGCGCTATGATTTTACCATAGAGACACCTGACGAGATGGAAAGAATCCTGGCGGGAGATGTGCCGGAGGGCAGCGAAGGACATTTCAGGCATGGCGTTGATTAAGTTTTTATTGTCTGGTAGTAACGGGAAAAGCCCGAAGGAGAATTTACGGTATCGGGAATGGATAGAAACAAAAGGAAGGGAGAGGAGCGATGGATAGACAGGAAGCTGTGAAGAAGCTTCAGGAAATTTTTGGAAATGCCAATACGATTGGAGTCGTTCATTCTGTGGCAGTGGAGCTGTCAAAATATATGATGATCTTTCTTTTTGCTATATATACCTGGTATTGTTTCACAGTGTTTTTCAGCAGAGATTCGGAAAAGAAGGAGCAGATTTACCGAAGGCAGAGGAATTGCATGTTTTCTATTCATTTTATTTGCTCTCTCATACTATATTTGAATAGCCTCGATGTGAAGATCATCGTATTTTATATACTGCAGATTGTCTTTATGATTTTTGTCAGTGAGTCCTATCCTTTTGTATATGAGGGGATGTCCAAGACAGTACTCAATAATATGTTGATGCTTCTGATGATCGGACTGATCATGATTGAGAGAATGAACAGCGGCAATGCCATCCGACAGCTTATTTTTGCGTCGCTTATCTGCTTTGTGGGACTTTTCATTCCGTATATCATAGATAAGTTTCCTTTTTTTGACAAATTTGGCTGGATATATGCCGGGATGGGAATCGTGTTGCTGGCGCTTGTCTTTGTGATCGGCAAGGAGGTTGGCGGGGCGAAAAACTGGATTATTATCCGCGGATTTGCCATGCAGCCTTCCGAGTTTGTGAAGATTATATTTGTCTTTTTTGCCGCCGCAATGCTGACAAAGGACACCTCCTTTAAAAATGTGGTCAGGGTCACGATTATTGCGGCTGTTCATGTGTTAATCCTGGTTTTGGAAAGGGATCTGGGAGCAGCGTTGATTTTTTACATTACATATTGCGTGATCCTGTATGTGGCCAGCGAGAGACTGTTCTATCTGCTGGCGGGGCTTGCAGCCGGCTCCGGCGCGGCAGTGTTGGCATATCATCTGTTTACTCATGTGCAAAACCGTGTTATTGCCTGGCAGGATCCCTGGGGACATATTCATAAGCAGGGCTATCAGGTTGCCCACTCTCTCTTTGCAATTGGCACGGGCGGCTGGT
>CAYYGS010000113.1:0-7863 GCA_964471335.1 uncultured Jutongia sp. | reverse complement strand
ATGAGGTGAGATATGAAGCATATGGGACGGAAGAAGTCTTGTCTCTTGTCGCTTGTTTTGGCCGCTGCCGTGATCCTGTCAGGCTGTCGCTCTGATGGGAACGAGAATGGGGCAGGTTCTAAAATTGGTTATTTGGCTGCCAGGCAGGAGATGGAAGACGATGTCAAATCAGATAGTCAGTCTGCAAATTATGAGCAGGACATGTCAGAGAACGATCAGAGTACAAATGCGGAGGGTGAGACAGCAGAAATCGCAGAGGACGGGATGGAGAGTGGTACTTCCACGGCCGGAGATTCCCAGAGGGGTGTGGATGAGAAACTGATTTATCACTCTACGATTCTCATGGAGACTGTGGATTTTGATAAAACGATTCACAGTTTTCAGAAAAGTATTGAGTCGCTGGGCGGTTTTATCGAGTATGAGAATTATTCTAATCAGGTAGATTTTGATTATTTGTCAAAAAGCATGTATAGCGATTATGAGAAGTTTAATTCTGCCACGGAAGATCGCAGCTATCGTGCTACGGTTCGAATTCCCAGCGGGAAATACAATCAGTTTTTGACAAATACGGAAAAGATCGGCAATGTGACGGGCAAGGAATCTAATGTTACAAACGTCACGACAGAATATCAGGATCTGCAGACACAATTGGAAATATATGAGGCTAAGCAAAAAAGATTAGTTCAACAGCTTGAGAAGGCAAGTGATAAGCTGGCGTTGCAAATTGAAGAAAAACTGACGGATATCCAGATCAAAATTGCACAGCTTCATAATCGAGTAGATTCCATTGATACGGATGTGAATTATTCTACCGTTGAGATCACAATTAACGAAGTGTCAGAATATCAGGAAGAACCACGATCAGACGATACCTTCTTTGACCGTCTGAAAAATACAATTTCTGATTCAGCGGAAAGCTTCCTGTTTACGTTGGAGATGCTTTTACTCCTGTTCATCAGGCTCTTCCCTTATTTGGTAGTTGTTGTGATCATTGTAGCACTATGGGTGCGCCGCAAGAGAAAAAAGGCAGCGCAGGATGACATAACGGATCGTGTGCAGAAAAATGCGGAACAGGAAATAGTACAGGAGTCTGTTGTTGAGGAAGAGGAGGACGAGGCAGAGCCCGAATCTGAGAAAACAGAAAAATAATAAATAACGTGAAAAAAATAGTACAAGTACAGCGAAAGAGAATTCTTCGCTGTACTTGTACTATTTTCTGGAAAAAAGACATACCTTAAAGTATAAAGGAAATGAATATTTTCTATGGTCACAAAATCACCGTGCCAAAGAAAAGAAGCTTTAAGCATAGTAACACTTTGTAAACTTAATTTGGAGAAAAAAGACATGTCAGAAGTGGTTTTTTGGGGCTTAGCGACTATAATGATAGTTTTGTTATGGCGTTTTGCCGGGGAATTTCTATTAAATTGTGTGATCCGGTGTCTGTTTGGTCTGGTTTGCATCTATTTCTGTAATGATGTGATTGCATATTTTGGGGGTGATTTATCCGTCAAAATTAACGAAATTTCTGCCTGCGCTTCTGCTATCTTAGGTATGAGCGGAGTAGCTGGGTTATATGTTTTACAGTTATATTTTACAATGCGTTAGCTGAAATTTCGTTAATTTTGCACAGAAAGGGGTGATTTGACAAAGATTTAAGCGGATGATATAGTAGCGTCACCAAATCGCAAGGGAGGTGAAATGGATTACCGGTGTCGCTATGACAATAATACTTATTGCAGGTTCTGTCAGCGACCTTCGGGACTATAAGGTTTCCAATAATCTTATTGCAGCAGGGTGGCTGTCGGGACTTGTTTTTCGTCTGTGGCACAATGGGGCGGCCGGAGTGGGAGCCGGCCTTGGCTGCATTGCTGTCAGCATTCTGGCATGTATACCAATATATCTGATACATGCGGTGGGTGCCGGAGACGTGAAGCTTTTTTCGGTTATTTGTTGTTATTATGGACTGGCGTTTGGGGTGAGAGTGGGAGTGATAGCTGTATTTCTTGCAGGTATCTTATCAATGATTCATATGATTCAAAATAAGCAGTTTTTCAATCGATATCGATATTTTTTTCAGTATTTTCTGCAGGGCCATGCAGATGTTTATTATGAACCCGGCCGGGATGGGAGGAAGATGGTGATTCCTATGGTGCCCGCGCTGGCCGCGGCATATTATATGGTTTCTATTTGGTTGTTGTTTTCATAGTGGAGGGAGGTTTTTTGAAAAAGCTTGTATTTGCATTGTTTGATTTACAGGGCTATATGGAAGCTTTGTCAGAATATTTTGGTACCAGGAATTTTTTGATGGAGTGCCGGCTTTTTACTCAAAAGGACAGTCTGGCAGAATATTTAAAGGAGCATACTGTAGATGTTTTGTTATTGGGACAGGAGGTAAAGATCTCGGAGCTTTCGTATCTGGGAAATGTCCGAAATATTATTGTTCTGTCCGAGGGCAGTACGGTGTGTGAGGAGTCAGAGACGGACTATCCGCTCCTGTTTAAGTATCAATCGGCGGAAAACATACTAACAGAGATTTTCCGGGCGGTTGGTGTGGGAGAGGAAGAAGCCGGGGAGGGACTGACAGAGAAGGACAGGACGCAATTTATAGGGATATACAGACCCTATGGCCAGCTGCCGCCGAGGGAAGGATTCCTTCGTGGAAAGGAAGGGGAGAAAACGCTGTGGCTTGATTTGGAATTATTAAGCGGTGCATCTGGTACAGGCGTTGCCGGAAAGAGAGAAGCGATGCGTGGGATGTCTGAAATGATATTTTATCTGAAACAGCGCAGCGAAAAGCTTGCATGGAAGCTGCAGCCTTTGATTCAGGAGAGGGGAGGGATAGATTATATCGGTCCGGTAGAGGATTACAGGGATTTGTACAGCCTGAATCGGGAGGATATTGATTTGCTTCTTACGGTGCTGGCGAAAGAAACGGGATATGGGCAGGTGATTTTTGATGTAGGATACCTGAGTGATTCTGCCTTGTATCTTTTGTACTGCTGCAATCGGGTATATATGCCGCAGGCGCAGACCAGTTGGGAAGAGAATCAGAAAAATTCCCTGGAGTATCTTCTGACCAGGGAGGGACTGGGTGAAATGGTGGAAAGCATACGTTATGTGTCAACAGATGTACAGGAGCATGATAGCAGAAAAGGCGAAACAGCATAACGTATTGCAGGGAGTGATATAGGGAGGGAGTGGAAAGCAGGGTGAAGGAAGAGGAGTTGTTGGAACTGCAGGACAGGCTTCAGAGGGAATTGGTGATGGAGTTTCGGCAAAACGACAGTTTTTCTGATGAAGAGCTGCGCAATGAAATTGAAATGCGTGTACTGAAGACAGGGCAGCAGAGGTATCTGTCGATGGAGGAGAAGCTGTGCCTGGTCAAGGGAATCTTTAATGCGATTCGACGCCTTGATGTATTGCAGGAACTTTTAGAGGATCCCGCGGTGACAGAGATCATGGTAAATGGTCCCAATCATATTTTTGTGGAAAAGGAGGGGCGTTTGCTCGATACAGGGAAAAGATTTCGGAGCAGGGAAAAGCTGGAGGATGTGATACAGCAGATCGTTTCCAGAGTCAACCGAATTGTAAACGAATCATCCCCTATTGTGGATGTGAGGCTGGAGGATGGCTCACGCGTAAATGTGGTGCTTCCTCCGGTGGCGTTGGACGGTCCGATTATGACGATCCGTCGTTTTCCGGAGCAGCCCTTTCATATGCAGAAGCTGATAGAGATCGGCAGCATCAGCCAGGAGGCAGCAGATTTTCTGAAAAAGCTTGTGAGGGCGCGCTATAACATTTTTATCAGCGGAGGAACCGGAAGTGGAAAGACTACTTTTTTAAATGCTTTGTCAAATTTTATTCCGGCCGACGAACGTATTATTACGATTGAGGATTCTGCGGAGCTGCAAATCCGTAATATTCCTAATTTGGTGCGGATGGAGGTCAGGAATGCCAATCTGGAGGGCAAAAATGAGATTACAATTCGTGATTTGGTGAAGGCTGCGCTGAGACAACGTCCTGATCGGATTATTATCGGGGAGGTACGGGATGCGGCAGTCATCGAAATGCTGGCGGCGATGAACACAGGACACGACGGAAGCATTTCAACGGGGCACGCCAATAGTCCGTCGGATATGCTGCATCGGATGGAAACACTGGTGCTGACGGGGATGGATATTCCCCTGGCAGCGATTCGCAGCCAGATTGCTTCGGCGATTGATATTGTTGTTCAGCTGGGACGTCTGCGTGATAAGACGAGAAAGGTGTTGGAGATCCAGGAGGTGGAAGGGATTGCAGAGGGAGATATCGTCCTGCGGCCGCTCTATCTCTTTCGCGAAGTGGAGACGGGTGATTCCTGTCAGGTCAGGGGAGCTCTGTATCCTACCGGGAATTCGCTGCTTCATACAGGGAAACTCACGGGAGTTGAATAAAATCTTCAAGTTCTCTCATGATGATGTCTGATTGATGCGAATAATGTGGGAAGGGGTGAGATATGAGGAAATTATATTGGAAATATGCGGAGGCTGTGATGGCGGTGATGGTTTTGTTGCTTTTATTTTATCGTAATGTCCTGTGGATGATCGTGATAGGGATACCGCTTGCTCTGGCCGCCTGTTACAGGAAGCATTGTCAGTGGAGAGAGCAGGAGAAATGGCAGTTGAATTTGGAATTCAGGGATGGATTACAGGCCATTGCCGCCGCGCTGAATGCAGGATATTCTGTGGAAAATGCGCTGGAGGAAAGCCGAAAGGATGTAGCTGTTTTATATGGGGAGGAGTCTGTATTGTGTCGTGAATTGAGTTTGATGACAGGACAGCTGCAGCTGAATCGGCCGGTGGAAGATGTGTTTGAGGAATTTGCCGGGCGATGCGGGATAGAAGATATCCGAAGCTTTGTGGAGGTCTTTCGGACGGCCAAACGCTCTGGAGGAGATTTGGTTGATGTTACGCGGAACTGTGCGAACCGTATCGGTGAAAGGATCGAGGTAAGCAGGGAAATCCGTACGATGATTGCAGGAAAAGAGCTGGAGGGAAAGGTGATGAATATCGTTCCGCTGGGAATTATCTTATATTTTTGGATATGTTCCCCTGGTTATCTGGATTGCTTATACGGTTCTCTGCGAGGGCATTTGGTGATGACGCTTTTTTTGGCGGTCTATCTTGCGGCATACGCGTTGAATCAAAGGATTTGTCATATCATGGTGCCATGAAGTGAAGCGGGAGGTAATTATGGGAAATTGGGAGGAGATACGGGGCTGGAAGAGATATTTTTACCCGTTGTCCTATCGGCTGCATTGCATGATACGGGACAGGTTAGGGATACCATATCCGGAGGAAAAGATCAGAAAGTGTGCGATGCTGCGGCCGGATACGGCGATAGAGGATCTGCGGGTGGAATATGACTGTGAGAGAATCTGTTATATTTTGATGATATTTCTGGTGAGCTGCCTTCTGGCAGTGGTTTCTGTGCTGACGGGAGGCCGAGGAGGGCTTTTGCGTCATTCCTATTATCTGGAAAGAGGAGAGCCGGGAGAGGGGACAAGGGAGATTAGAATCACAGCACGAGCGGGCAGTATGGAGCAGGAGGTTTCTCTTGATATACCGGAGAGGAGATATACTGCGGAGGAACTGGAGGAAAAATTTCAGGAAGCGCGTAAATATGTTTTAGAGAATTATCTGGGGGAAAATGAATCTGCGGAGAATGTGACAGAGGATCTGTGTTTTGTATCGAAAATTCCCGACAGTCAGATTGCAGTAGAATGGCGGCCGGATAGCAATCGTTATGTCAATCAGGATGGGACGCTGAACAATGAGGAGCTGGACGAGAGTATAGAGGTCGTACTAACTGTGAAATTTTCGTATGGGGAGAAGGAGGAGAGCATGTCGCTGCCATGTATTATCTGTCCTGAAAAAAGGACAGCTGTTCAAATCTTTTGGAGAGAATGGCAGGATCAGCTTAGGAGGCTGGCAGAAGAGACGGAGCAGAAGGCAGATCTGGTACTCCCCAGAAAAATCGGGGAACAGGAGCTATCTTACAAGGAAAAGAGAATTGCCGTTTGGCCGAAGATGATCCTGCTCGGAATATTTATCTGTGTATGCATTCCCGGCCTTTTTGATAGTCGGACAGAACAGGGGATGAAGAAGAGGGGGGAGCAGATGCAGCGAGAGTATCCGGAGGTGGTGGAGCGTTTTATTTTATTAATTGGAGCGGGCCTGACGATACGAGGGGCATGGTACCGCATTACAGAGGATTATTGTGGACGTTTAGGGAGGGGAGAGATATCAATGAATTATCTCTATGAGGAAATGCTTGTAACGCGCCGGGAGATGGAGAATGGGAGGAGTGAAGCATCGGCTTATGCGGCCTTTGGGGACAGGGTGTCCCTGCTATCCTATATGAAGTTCAGCAGTCTGTTGGCGCAGAATCTGAAAAAGGGATCGGATGATTTATTAAGGCGTATGGAGCAGGAAGCGGTGGATGCCGTAAAGGAACGAAAGGAGTATGCAAAAAAACAGGGTGAGGAGGCAGGCACAAAGCTTTTGTTTCCCATGATGTTAATGTTGATTGTAGTGTTTGCCATTATTATGACAGCAGCATTTGGACAAATTTAATATGCGAGATGTATGAAACAGGAGAGGAAAGGAGACAGGGCTTATGATGAATATGTGGAGATGTTTTTGGATGGATGAGGATGGGATCGGTGTCGTAGAGATCATCTTAATTTTAGTGGTATTGATCGCGTTAGTTGTAATTTTCAGGGAACAGATCACTTCGATTGTCAGCAAGGCGTTCAGTGAGATTAATAGCGGCGCAGACAATATCAACAGCAAGATATCCATTAAGTGAGGCAGATGGGCCGGAGAGGGGGATGAGTTTTTGACATCGGAACAGGGCAGTATCACGGTTTTTATGACATTTATATTTTTACTTTTATCTGCATTACTGGGTGTTACGCTGGACAGTGCCCGTTTTTTTGGCTCCAGGGGCTATGTGAAAACATCTGCTTATGGAGCGGATATTGCACTCTTTGGAAAATATAACAGAGAGTTATTTGAGAAATATGGTCTCCTGGCCTATGGCGGCTATGATGGAAAGGGATCGGAGAGCTGGCGGGAAGATTTTTATGAACTGCTTTCGCGAAATCTTTCGGAGAGGCCGGAGCAGGGAGAGAAAGCCGGCCGTTTATCGGAATCCTATGCTTCTGTGTACCGCTTGGGTGATGTGGAGGCTTTGATGGAGGATTTCGTCTGTCTGTCAGAGCAGGAGGAGTTTTTGCGCCAAATCAAAGTTTTTTTGGAAACAAAGGCAGTCAGGGATGTGTCTTCGAAGTTTTTGCAGGGGGCGGTGACAGACACCTTGGAGCTGCAGGAGAATCTGACACAGACGATTGATGTATTACGGGATGCTCAGGAGGAACAGAGTGGGGAAACGGATGGGGCTTCCCGGGAAAACACAAAGAGGAGGGAGGATAAAGAAAATGATGGATCAGAAGGCGAGAGCAAACAGGCTCAAGAAGAGGAATCTGCATTGGGAGAGAAACAAGCGTCAAATGGCCAAGCCGCAGGAGCTTCTTTGGAGAAAAAGGAAAACCCATTGGAATTTATACGGGAATTGGTGAGAGATGGTGTTTTGTCACTTGTGTGTAATGAGAAGAAGCTTTTTGAAGGGGGAGTGGACAGACGGGAAGGGAGTGCAGAGATAAGCAGTACATCGAAGGGAGATGCGGATACGGCAGGGAGCACAGCGGATGAAAGAAGAAATGGCACCGGCAGGTCAGATTGGTGTGGAGAATCCTCAGGAATAAAGATTTTGGGGAAACTGCTGGAGCAGGAGGAACCTTTGCTGCAGTCTGCGGGCCTG
>CAYYGS010000112.1:0-7893 GCA_964471335.1 uncultured Jutongia sp. | reverse complement strand
CATCTCCATTGATACGCCTATCTATAATAATCTTTCCTTGGAAAATCTTTTTCGAATTGCTGGGGGATACGCAGATTGATGAGAGGGTACTGGCGACAGAACTCATTGTCTATGCGGATAAGGTATGTGTTGATGAAGAAACGGTTCGTCTGCGCAGCCATATTACAAATATGCGTGATACGTTAAATATGGATGAGGCAGTGGGACGTAAGCTTGATTTTGTGGCACAGGAGATGAACCGGGAGGCGAATACAATCCTTTCCAAGGCTAATGACAGGGAATTGTCCGGGACGGCGATTGATTTGAAGACGGAGATCGAGAAGATCAGAGAACAGATTCAAAATATTGAGTAAAGCGTATAGTTTCAGATTAGTTTCGTATTTTGAGCCGGATGCAGGAGATCAGGGAACAGATCTTAAATCCTGGGTGGAACAAAAAGGGGAAAAGTCAGATATGTTAGTTAATGTGGGATATGGCAATGTAGTGAATATGGATAAGGTGATTAGTGTTATTCATGCAGATGCCGCTCCGATCAAGCGGATGATACAAAATGCCAAGGATGCCGGGTTGGCAGTGGATGCCACATGTGGTAGGAAAACAAAGTGTATTCTGGTGATGGAAAGCGGACATATTGTTCTGTCGGCCTTGCTGCCGGAGACGATAGAGAGCAGGGTAAATGAGATGGCAATACATACCGAGGGTGATTGAGTGGGTATGTCGCATAGAAAATATCAGGAAAAGGATGCAGTGATAAGTCTGGATGTTTCTTTCTAATTATATATAAAACTGAGAAAGGCGGGGTATAGAAATGGCAAACAAGGGAGTGCTGACGGTAATTTCCGGTTTTTCCGGAGCGGGAAAGGGAACAGTAGTAAAACAGTTGGTAGAAAAGTATCATTATGGGTTGTCAATCTCCGCGACGACAAGAGAACCCAGAGAAGGGGAAGTAGACGGAAGAGAATACTTTTTTAAGACGAAGGATGAGTTCGTACAGATGATTGGTCAGAATGAACTCATCGAATATGCACAATATGTGGATAATTATTACGGAACGCCCAAGGATTATGTGATGCGGCAGTTGGAGGAAGGCACCGATGTGATTCTGGAGATTGAGATGCAGGGGGCGCTCCATGTACGTGAGATCCTTCCGGAGGTTACCCTGATCTTTTTGACGCCGCCATCCGTGGAGGTATTGGAGAAGAGACTGCGCCGACGTGGGACGGAGGCAGATGATGTGATTACCAAACGTCTGCAAAGGGCGCGGGAGGAATGTGCTTATATGAGCCAATATGATTATATCATTGTCAATGATGTACTGGAGGAGTGTGTGGAGGAGGTGCATCGTCTGATTCAATCACTGCATCACAAGAGGCAGCAGCAGGAGAACCTGATTCAGAAAATAACGGAGGATTTTTCCCTCTGGAGCTAAAATTCGGGTAAGGGAATTGATGGGTTTATCGTGATTTTTTTGTGAAAATAGTTGCTATTTTTTTGATTTTCCGTTATTGTATAAGATACGGCAATTTGGGTTAATATTTTAGAATTGCGATGTGAAACAGGAAAGGGGAATGATTATGTTACATCCGTCTTACAGTGATTTGATGAAATTGGTAAATAGTGAGGTTGAGACAGGAGAGGCACCGGTGGTTAACAGCCGTTATTCCATTGTGCTGGCTACATCTAAGAGGGCGAGACAGCTGATTGATGGTGTGGAGCCAAAGGTAAAATCAAAGTGTCCAAAGCCGTTGTCTATGGCGATTGAGGAACTCAGCAGTTCAGAGATCCGTATTTTGAGCGAAGAAGAGGCAGCAGAGATAGAGGCGAGGAAAGCAGAGGAGTTGGCCAGAAAAGAGGAAGAGGCAGAGCAGATGTTTTCCTTTGAGGAAGTATAAGTGTGAAATATCCGGGAATGGGGGATTTGGATGACGGACGATTATAAGAATACAGAGGAAAGCCTGAAAGAGACGGAGTTTGACGCGTCGGAGGAGGAAAAAGATTCCCTCCGGGAAGATAGTCAGGATGGCGGCTCTGAGAATGTGGAAGAAGAACAACAAGAGGATGCGGGAGAGACGAAGGGACAAAAGATCAGGAATGCGCTGATTGAACTGGCGATTTATGTATTAATCATCGTGGTTTGCGTTGTATTTGTTCCGAGGTATGTGATACAGAGAACGATTGTGGAAGGTACTTCTATGGAGTCAACGCTGCAGGATGAGGATAACCTTCTGGTAGAAAAGGTATCGTATCATTTTTCAGATCCGAAGCGTTTTGATGTCATTGTCTTTTACCCATATGGGCGGCATCCGTCGGAGGACGAGGTGGATGATACGGATAAGGTACCTTATTATATTAAGCGTGTGATTGGATTGCCGGGGGAGACGATCCAGATCACGGGAGATACGATCTATATTGATGGAGAAGTGCTGGAGGAGAATTTCGGCAAGGATCCTATGACATATTCAGGAGTAGCGTCGGATCCTCTGAAACTGGGCGATGATGAGTATTTTGTACTGGGCGATAACCGCAGTATCAGCGAGGACAGTCGGTACGAGGAAATCGGGCCTGTGAGCAGGGAAAAGATCGCGGGGCATGCAGTGCTTCGTATCTATCCGTTTTCAAAATTTGGGAAATTTAAATAGTGGAGGGAGATTTATGAAAGGCATTTACAGAAGAGGCATGGCTGGTATATTGGCAGTGTTGCTGATGGCAGGCGGCTTTGTATCGCATTCTCTGCCGGTGAAGGCGGCTCCAGATGAGGATAGAGTCTTGACTGTTGCTATTGATGCGGGTCATCAGGCGCGGGGAGACAGCCGGACAGAGCCGGTAGGGCCTGGGTCATCCACGAGAAAGGCCAGGGTGGCAGGCGGGGCTTCCGGAGTGGCAAGCCATGTGCCGGAGTATAAGCTGACCCTGAAGGTGGCCAAAAAGCTGCGCAAGGAGCTTTTGGACAGGGGATACCATGTTGTAATGATTCGAAATAGTAACGATGTCAATATCAGTAACAAGCAGAGGGCGCAGAAAGCCAACCGGAGCGGGGCAGACATCTATATCCGCATTCATGCAGATTCTTCGACTTCTTCTGGTGTTACGGGAGCGTCTGCGTTATATCCGTCTACGAAGAACCGCTATGTAGGCAAGCTGAGTAAGTCATCAAAGCGTCTGTCGCAGTGCCTGTTGAATGCATATTGTAAGGAGACGGGGATTCGCAATCGCGGCCTGTCACTGCGTGATGACCTGACGGGAACAAATTGGAGTAAGATTCCAGTGACGCTGATTGAGATGGGCTTTATGAGCAATCCGTCCGAGGATCGGAAAATGCAGGGAAAAGCATTTCAGAACAAGATGGCAAAGGGAATGGCAGACGGAATTGATCGTTATTTTCAATAAGATTTTAGTGGGAACATGCAAACAATCGAATTATATATTGCATGTTCCTTTTCTTAATCTAATAGGATGTCGGGGGCAAAAGCCTTTTTGATCCCAGCATCCTAATAGGAAACAGGCACAGTAAATGGGGTTTATGAAAGGAGAATGTATTTATGGACAAAGGGAACCGGAAGAAAATCATTGCCTATGCCTTAGTGGGAACTATGAGTATAGTACATATGTTTGGAGGAGTGGAAACTGCCGCGGCCAAGAAGGCATCTGTAAGGCTGAATAAAACATCTGTTACCGTCCAAAAGGGAAAGAAAGCAACCCTGAGGGTGGTGAAGAAGAACATCAAAAAGGTGAAAAAGATCACCTGGTCTGTAAAAAATAAGAAAATTGCAACTGTCAGCAAGAAGGGTGTAATAAAAGGTGTTAAGGCAGGAAAGACCACTGTCACTTGTAAGCTGCAGTATCAGGAAAAGGGAAAGAAGAAATTCCGGAAAAAGAGTTTAAAATGTAAGATAACAGTTCGTGCCGGAGGGACAGAGGATGAGGATCAGGAGGTGACATCACAGCCGACGACAGAAGAGGTGAGTTCTGCGCCGCCGGTGATGACAGCGAGACCGACAGCTACGGCAAGTGTTGCCCCTGAGGGCAGTATTGCGCCGACTGAATCGACATCGCCTGCAGAGAGTACTACACCATCAGAGAGCAGTGCGCCATCAGAAAGCACTACACCATCGGAAAGCGGTGTGCCGTCAGAGAGCAGTGCGCCATTGGAAAGCAATGTGCCGTCAGAGAGTACTACACCATCGGAGAGTGCCGCGCCATCTGCCGCTGTTTTGCCGACGGTAACCCCGGTTACAACAGAGGTTCCTTTGCCGGATCAGGTCGCACTGGCAATAGATCCGAACTGGGTATCCGGTAATGTGGCTGTATTGGCTGTCAGCAAAGATAAATTTGCCGCATATACGGTAGAGGAACTGACAGGGAAGAAGATTACTCTCAGCTATATATTATCCGAAGGAAATGATGCAACAGATCTGGAGATTCTTGCAGGAACAGCTGAAAATAGAGTGGAAATCAAGGAAAGGGAGAGCGTTCGTCAGACAGAATATACATTTGAGATCACGGAGGAAATCGCCGCTGCATTGGTGGAGGGCGGATTGTATGTAACACTGTCTGCTGCAGATCTGACATCCGTGGTGCTGATAAATGGAGCAACTACACAGCCAACGGGAAGTCCGTCAGAGACGTCAGAGCCGACAACAAGTGCAACGACAGAACCAACAGAGACAACCGAGCCGACGTCAACAACCGAGCCGACAACAAGTGTAGCACCACAGCCAACAGCAAGTGCATCAGAGGCACCAAAGCCGACAACAAGCGCAACAGGAAAACCAACAGAGACAACCGAGCCGACACCGACGGCAACTACACAAACAACAGGAAGCCCGTCAGAGGCGCCAAAGCCGACAACAAGTGCAACGGTAAAACCAACGGAGACAACTGAGCCGACGTCAACTACCGAGCCAACGGGAAGCCCGTCAGAGGCACCGAAGCCGACACCGACGGCAACCATAAAACCAACGGAAATACCGAGTTGCTTTTATTATTGGCAGGGGACATTAGAGGATTCTAAAACAACAAAATACGCTTTTGCCCTGTCAACAACAAAAACAAATATGATAAGCGTAGTAGAAGGAAATGCGGTATGGTCACCGTTATTCACGGTAGATGTTGCGGACTATCAGACACCGACGCTCAAGGTGTATGGCAGTGACTATGCCTCCTGCAGCCTTGTGCCGTTAAAGGCGGACGGGACAGCAGATGATGCAAACAAGAAAACTATTTGGAACTACAATAATAAGGCAATAGATACGAAGGATCTGACGGAACTTGTAACGGAACTGGGAAGCACAAAGTTTGCGATTGAATACAAGAAACCGGCAACAGAAGTTTATGTTTATGATGCGGCAGTCATCAAGGATCCGGAAGAACTTGTACCAAGTGAATCACCACTTCCCGACGGCGATTCACCGGCAATGGAATTTGCTTCAAAGTTGGGGGCAGGATTTAATATAGGAAACTCCCTGGATGCGAACAGCAGGCCGAATAACCTGTATCTGAGCGGCAGTGCCGGCTTGTCTCTGGAGACATCCTGGGGCAATTCTCAAAAGATTTCCAGGGAATTTATCCATGCGATCCGAGAGGCTGGTTTTAAGACGATTCGCCTTCCGGTTACATATTTAAATCATGTGAAGAAGGAAACGGTAAATGGAGAGGTGACGTACACGATTGATGCGGAATGGTTAAACCGTGTGAAGGAAATCGTCGATTGGGCGCTGGCGGAGGATCTTTATATTATAATCAATATCCATCATGACGGAGCAGATGACAGTAATGGCGATGTATTGAATGAATATGGAGGAGAACAGGCGACATGGCTCAGTCCGTTGAACTATAGCGGTGATGCATATGCGCAGATGGAAGCAAAATTTGTCAGCCTGTGGGAACAGATTGCAACGACATTCCGGGATTATCCGGAGCAGCTGCTTTTTGCTGATATGAATGAGTTTCATCATGGCTATAACGCTCCACAGCAGACATGGTGCAAAGCACAAAATAATCTGCATCAGGCATTTGTTGATACCGTACGGGCGACAGGGGGCGAAAACAAGAGCCGCTATCTTGTTGTACCGGGATATAATACGAATATAGATCATACTGTCTCAAATCTTGTTGTTCCGACAGATATTGAAGAAAACCAGAGCGAATATGGTGGGAATGTGGTCGGACATTTGATTGTGGAGGTGCATTATTATGATCCGTATACCTATGCTGCAGACAATCCTTCCGATTCCGTATGGGGAGATGGCAGTGGGAATGATTCTGCCAGCTGGGCGAATGAATCTTATCTGGAAGATCAGATGAAGAAAATGAAGAAAGCATTTGTGGATAAGGGAATCCCTGTGATTATCGGAGAATTTGGCGCCCCGGTTCATACGGCGAATGGGATTGATACGGATACAGACCGGGCATACCGCACCTATTATTATTCCTGTGTTGTAAAGGCAGCCGCCCAGTATGGTATTGTCCCGATTGCATGGGATAATGGAACGAGTTATCAGCTAATATCGCGTGATGGCTATATCTCACAACCAGAGATTGTAAATGCTATTATTAAATACACAGAAACACCTTCAGCAGGCATTACGAAACCGAAAGCCTCCAATTAACGAAGAAGGAAGAAGCATAAATAACGGATGAATCAAAAAATGCAAAATATAAATGAAAAAAATTAAAAAAAAGCTTGCATTTTGTCACAGAGTAGTGTATAGTATCAATTGTTGGTGTGACCGAGAGGTTGCACCAACAAACAAGATGGTCTGTTGGTCAAGCGGCTAAGACGTCGCCCTCTCACGGCGAAAACAGGGGTTCGATTCCCCTACAGACTGTTGACTGTTTTTAAACAGCCCAACCCAATTGCCTATTGATTGATTTCAATAGGTTTTTTTATTTCCCTAAACAAGTTTTTTGATAAATCAGGTTGACAGGTATGGGATGAAATGGTAAACTATTCTAGTATGCCGCTCAGCGAGGTTTGTAAATCCGATGATTTCATGGGATACCGCAGCTGGCGAGTAATGATAAGGAGGTGCGAAGATGTACGCAATTATTGCAACAGGTGGAAAGCAGTACAAAGTAGCCGAGGGTGATATCATTAACGTAGAAAAGCTTGCAAAGGATGCAGGTGAGACTGTTACATTTGATGAGGTTCTGGCTGTAAACGATGGCTCTCTCAAGGCAGGTGCAGACGTGGCGAATGCAACGGTTTCTGCTACGGTAGTAAGAGAGGGAAGAGCAAAAAAGGTCATTGTCTACAGATATAAGAGAAAGACCGGATATCATAAGAAGAATGGTCACAGACAGGCTTATACCCAGGTCAAGATTGATAAGATTAATGCTTGATGAGGGGAATTTTAGTTCTGTGATAGCATTCGGTGGAATAAATCGCAGAAGGGCAGCAGCATGATTGATGTAACAGTATATCAGAATACGGCAGGTACCGCAGTCGGCCTTCGCATGAAGGGGCACGCAGAGTATGCCGCGTATGGTCAGGATATTGTATGTGCAGCGGTATCAGCGCTTGTCATCAATACGATCAATGCCGTGGAGAGTTTTACGGATGATACTTTTGAACAGGCGATTCATCAGGAGGAGGATGTTGTGAGTTTTATGCTTACCTCGGATCCTGTCAGTGCATCGTCAGAGCTGTTGTTAAAGGCTTTGATTCTGGGGCTTTCGGGCATCCAATCAGAGTATGGGAAGAAACATGTTAAACTTCATTTTAAGAGAAAGCAGGAGGTATAGTACCATGTTGAATATGAACCTTCAGTTATTTGCTCATAAGAAGGGTGTTGGTTCTACGAAGAATGGTAGAGACTCCGAGTCAAAGAGATTAGGGGCAAAGAGAGCAGACGGACAGTTTGTGCTTGCTGGTAATATTTTATACAGACAGCG
>CAYYGS010000111.1:0-7907 GCA_964471335.1 uncultured Jutongia sp. | reverse complement strand
ACACAGGACCGCCGTCTGGTGGAGATCTTCAACCGATATGGCATGAAGGCGACGTTTAATTTAAATACGGGAATCCAGACGGAGAAAAGCTGTTTTGAGATAGATGGAACTTTTATCTGCCGTATGAATCAGGAGGAGATCGGGGAATTGTATCATGGTCATGAGATTGCGGTACACGGTCTGACGCACGCGGGGCCTTCCGGCCTGTCCGAGGCAGAGAAGCAGAAGGAATTTGGCGAGGACATTGAGAATATTACACGCCTTTATGGTACCGTTCCGGTCGGGATGGCATATGCCTATGGTGATCACGACGAGGCGACAGTGAAATGTCTGCGTGACCATGGTATTCTCTATGGGAGAACGGTGGAATGTACGCACGGTTTTGATGTGCCGCCCGAGCCGCTTCTTTTGAAGGCGACCTGCCATCACGACGACGAGAAGCTTTTTACACTGGCGCAGGAATTTTTGGAGAAAACGCCTGACGAGGGAGAAAGACTGCTTTTTTACGTCTGGGGGCACAGTTATGAATTTGATGTTCATCATAATTGGGACAGGATGGAGAAACTGTGTCAGCTTTTAGCCGGGCGGGAGGATATTTATTATGGCACAAATCGGGAATGTCTGGAGTTATTTGGAGTAATTCCAGCAGATGCATAAATTATTAGAAAGATAAGTTTGAATGTGTTTTGAGGAAAAGTATTTCTAATTTTAGGACGCATTAATTAAGTTATGAGGAAAGGGGTAAAAACGATGAAAGAAATGCTGAAGGTACAAAACCTGAAAAAGACATTTCGCCTGTCATCAAAGCAGCAGAAGCTGGAGAAGACACAGGAAAAGGTGCGCGTGGCGGTGAATGATCTGTCTTTTACCGCGTATGAGGGGGAGATTTTCGGGCTGCTTGGCCCGAACGGAGCCGGTAAGACGACGACGCTGCGTATGCTGGCTACGCTGATCCGGCCGGACAGCGGGGATGCCCTGTTGGGTGGTGCAAGTATTGTGAAGGAGCCGGAACAGGTGCGGCGCAGTGTTGGCTTTTTGACGAGTGAGTTGAAGCTGGAGGAGTTTTTCACACCGGAGTATTTGTTTGGTTTTTTTGCGCAGCTGTATCAGGTGCCCAAAGAGCAGCAGGAGGAGCAGAGGAAGAAGCTCTTTTCTACGTTTGGAATTGAGCGTTTTGCGCAGACGAAGGTGGCAGATCTGTCTACCGGAATGAAACAAAAGGTATCCCTGGTGATTTCGATGGTACATAATCCGGATATTGTCATATTCGATGAGCCGACCAATGGATTAGATGTCGTGACGGCAAAGGTTGTAACAGACTTTTTGCTTTATCTGAAGAAGGAGGGGCATACGGTGATCGTGTCCTCTCATATTTTCAGCTTGATTGAGAAGGTGTGCGACAGGGTAGGTGTGATCGTCCAGGGGCAGATGAAGGCCTGTGGCACGCTGGAAGAGGTGTGTGATGGGATGAACCTGGAAGACCGTTTCTTTGAGATATATGAAGAATCTATGGGAGGTGATGGAGATGAATAAGATGTCCGGAATGATGACGGTAATGCGGAAGGAGCTTGCGCGCTTTTTCGGAGACAAGAGAATGGTTATGACGACGGTAATCCTGCCGGGCCTGATGATTTTTGCCATGTATCATTTCATGGGGGAGGCATTTTCATCGCAGGGCAGCCTGGATCAAAAGGAGAAGATTGTGGTACAGGTGTACCAGATGCCGGAGTCGCAGAGAATGGTATTTGAGGCGATGGAAAGTGCGAACGAGATAGAACATGCTGCCGATGGACAGGAGACAGGGGAAATATCAGGGGAAGACGTCGGAGTCGTCGATTACAAGAGTGAGGAGGCAGAAAAGCATGCCGACGCAGAGCGCGCTGCGGGTGCAGCCGTACATAGCGACAAGGGTGCACTTAATTTGGACATTCAGGAAATAAAGAATGAGGCGGCGGTCAAGAAGGCGAAGAAAAAGGTGACAGATCAGAAGGCGGGATTGTGCATCCTCTTTCCGAAGAATTTTGATGATGCGATCGCAAATTATGGATCGCAGGGAGGGGAGATCCCGAAGGTCGAGATTTATTATAATGAGGCGTCGAATGCTTCCCTGCAGGCATATCAGATGATGACAAATTATCTGGATGGATTTGAAAGCAGCATCAGTAATGTATTTGATGTCAATCCGCCGGCAACGGATGGATCCAATCCATATAATCTTGCAACGGATGAGGATACGATTGCTTCCATGTTTGCTTCGCTGCTCCCGATGCTGCTTATGATGTTTCTCTATAGCGGGTGTGTGTCGGTGGCACCGGAATCCATCGCCGGAGAGAAAGAGAGGGGAACGATTGCCACACTGCTTGTCACGCCTGTTCGAAGGAGCGATATCGCTTTGGGCAAGATCGCGGCGCTATCCCTGATTTCCCTGCTGAGTGGTGCGTCCAGTACGCTGGGGACGATTCTGGCTCTGCCCGAGATGATGTCAACGGAGGAGGAGCTTTCTGCAAATGTATATCATGTATCGGATTATCTGATTCTGACAGTCGTGATTTTGTCTACTGTGCTTGTTATGGTGACGGCAATCGCCATCATTTCCACCTTTGCAAAATCGGTGAAGGAGGCGCAGACATATGTGACGCCGCTTATGGTTGTCGTGATGCTGGTTGGTATTTCGGCAATGTTTGGAGATGACGCTAAGAGCGCATGGTATTATTACTGCCTGCCGATGTATAATAGCGTACAGAGCATGATCAGCATTTTCTCATTTAAGATTGTGCCGCAGAATATAGTAATCACGATAGCCGCTAATGTAATCTGTACGGGTGTGGGAACTTTCCTTTTAGCGAAGATGTTTCACAGCGAGCGCATTATTTTTTCGTAGGATTGGAAGTGCTTAGGCTCTTGCGCGTCCTGGAGCGGCGGTATTGGCTTGGTGTGATGCGCTTGACAGCCTTGAAACGTGATATAAAATGGCTGCATGAGGAGAAGCCAAGAAAGGTGCTGATTGTTGTACAGCTGGCACTGCTGTTTTCAAGCATATAGCATGCAGTGCGGCATTTTTGCTCCAGAATATATTGATTCAGGCTCCGGCCTGTTTCTTTCTTAAATATGCGGGAGAGATAATCCGGATGGCATGAGACATAATCGGCAATTTTCCGATTGTTCAAAGGCTCTGCCACATGTGCATGGATATAATCAATCGACCGCACCACGGGAAGGGAATAGGGGAGTCTGTTATTTTGCTCCTGCATCGTCAGAGTATATTGCTGGATTGCATCTTTCTTTATCTTTTGAAGGGTATCATCACTCTGTGCCTGATCAGTCCGGCGAATCAGCAGATCACTCAGTGTATAAGCCGTCTCTGTATCCAGACCTCCTTCCACGCAGAAGCGGGTAATCATAGCGATCAAAATAATTAAGTGATATTTTTTATTGCGCATAGAATCAGTGGAGAGTGTACCCATGCCCTTCATAGGTTCTACAGATAGATTTCCTTCCAGTACAGACAGGTCTCCCTGTTGGATCCTGCGGTAGAAATGATATTCGTCCTCAAAGGGGATGTGGTGTTCATCCTCCTGCTGCTGTTGAATCAAAAGCTTTTGCAATTCTTTGTCCATGGCCGCATCCTCCTCTTACTTCTATGTGTGCTTCTATTATGCGATATATATCTATGAAATTCAAGAAGAGCGTGTCTATATTTTTTAACGTAATAGAGAAGATGTTGATATCCTCCCGTTTATTGGAAAATAAAGCATGTCCCTTATTCGGGACAGTATGTCCCGGTATGGCAGTGCAGGGAAGGCTGTAAAAATATGCCAGTTACTGTGCTGTTAAATATTTATTGCAGGATTGTTGCATATTAGTACAGAAATTAGGTTGAAAAGAATGAAGTTCCGCTAATGCGATAAAAGACACCGCCCAAGTGAAACTAAATCATTCTTAGAAAAATGCAAAAGCGGCATGGAGGAGGAGTATGAAACGATATAAAATGATCAAAAAAAGTGTCTGTGGTCTGCTTCTGTGCAGCCTGCTCGTTTGTGCAGGATCGCAGGGCGCAGCGGCGTATGAGTATAATAAGGAGGGAAAGAAAGCGAAAAAGGCGGCCGGAAATCAGGAGGTTCACCTGGATGAGGGGACGGAGTACCACGCTTATATGCTTCTGACGGTACAGGAGAGCTGGGTCTTTCGCGGACGCTTTTTTGAAAAGGGACAGGGAATTGATTTCAAGCATTTTGACAAGCTGGTCACCTCACTGGATGTGTCAAAGCCGAAGCCGCTTGGCGGCAAATTTGAGGATGCCGTGATTGCCGGAAATGGTCATTATACTGTGAAGCTTACCGACATTAACGGGATGCTTTCGGAGGGGTCTAACAACGCGGCATTGGAAATACTGGGATTTACCACAGATATTCCGTACGATCAGGGTATTGCAATCAATAACGTGAAGGTTGTGATGGATGGTATGGATAAGGGGATGCAGTCCGGCGAGGATGTATATTATGACAAGGATGATAAGGAGGATCCGGGACTGATCACGGTGGAACTGGTGAATGCATGGCAGGAGGAATGTCAGAATCCGCTGAATCTGGCGTTGGCACAGGACAGCATAGAGATCAGCTTTGATGTTACCGGATTTTCTTATGTCAACCCGAATGTCGCGAGGAAAATTGATGAAGAGCCGGTACAGACAATCGCAGGTGACGATAGTATTGATGACACAACCGACGATGCCGACATTTCGGATCAGGCGGCAGATAGTGCGGAGACTACTGACCGGACAGCAGCAGAGAATGAGAATGGATCATCTATCCCCGTCTGGCCGATCGTGGGGGCTGTTGTAGTTGTCATCGTGATTATTGCCATTGTTATGATGGTGCGAAAAAAGAACAGATAGAGTGATGAGAAGGCGGTTTCCGGGTAGATTGCTTTTTGTTTCTAAATTGTATATAATTTAGAAAAATGAAAAAGCAGAAACGGAGATTGCATTACTATGATGAATAAAAAGCAAAATGCTGTGATTCTCCTTTTGTTCTTGTTTCTTCTGGCTCTTGGTGCGTCTTTGTTTATCTATGGAAAAGACAGACGCAGGGAAGAAGAGAACGGACGGGTGCTGTCAGAGCAGAATGCAGAGGGAGAAGATCGTCTCACGTCAGGGAAGGACGGAGAAGATGGAGGCAGTGCGGCGGAAACGGAGGCGACCAGGCCTCCCATAATTCATCCGGAAGGCGACACGCTCGAGAAGCGTGTCAGTGTGCCGGAGGGATATGTAAGAAAAGGAAAGAAAAAGGATAACCTGCAGACCTTTTTGCGGGAATATTCCCTGCAGAAAGATGGTTATCCGGTACATTATTATGATGGTCGAAAGAAATCAAATCAATCTGCCCATGTGGCTGTCTTTAAGCTGCCCATTGAGAAGGCAGATTTACAGCAATGTGCCGATTCTATCATGAGAATATATGCGGAATATTATTGGGCAAAAGGAGAATATGACAGGATTGCATTTCATTTTGTCAATGGATTTTTAGCAGAGTACATCAAGTGGAGGCAGGGATATCGAATCACTGTTTCCGGCAATTCCGTCAGCTGGTCGCATTCACAGGGAGAGGATACTTCCTATGCTTCCTTTCAGGAATATATGAAAATGGTTTTTAATTATGCAAGTACTCTGTCAATGGTAGAGGAATCGAAAAAGATCACGCTGGACGAAATCAGGACCGGAGATATCCTCATTAAAGGAGGAAGCCCCGGCCATGTTGTGCTTGTGACAGATGTCTGCGAAAAGGACAACGGAGAAAAGGCGTTTCTTCTGGCACAGGGCTATATGCCCGCACAGGAATTCCACCTCCTGAAAAATCCTCTTCACGAGGAGGATCCCTGGTATTATACGGAGGAACTCACCTGGCCATTGGAAACGCCGGAATATACTTTTGAAAAGGGGTGCATCATGCGCCCGTCTTATTGATAAAGTCGTACCCTAAAGCATTGCAATCAGTTGGTCGCGTACGGCCGCTCTGACCGGATCCGTCAGTCCGAAGTTCATTTCTTTATAGCACCATGATGCACGGCCGATCCCGGTTTCCTCGAAGGCTTCATGGATCGCCTGATACCATTTCAACGTATCCTCATCATTTGCCAGTTCAATGACACCGTATTCGCCGCAATAGAGACGCACGCCGCGTTCCTCTGCCGCCTGAATGGCATCTGCAAAGATATCGAGGAAGAATTGTTTGCCGATAGGAGCATCCAGCTGTGAACCTTTATCCAGGATGGACATCCAAGCCGGGGTTATCCTGCTTGCTGCTTCCTTTAATTCGCGTAGTGTGCTCTCGAAGCTGATTCGAAAATCCTCCGGCATGCCGTCTACCCAGTACGCACCCTGATGTGTGAAGACCAGCGGGTCGTAGCAGTGGAAGTTATATATGATATTCTCGTCCCGAGGCAGGGCAAGATCTTTTACGGCCTCCACGCTGTTATTCCAATAGCCGCCGACAAGAATGGAGACAGTCGGTGCCAGCTGCCGGATTCTTTCAATACATTTTCCCGCAATTTCATTCCATTTCTCACACCATTCCTTGTCCGTTACCTCATTGAGAAGTTCAAAGGCCAGTCTGTCCTGATATCCTGCAAAGCGCTTCGTAAGTTCTTCCCACAGACGATAAAACTGCTCCTGGTATTCTTCGCTTTCAAAGAAGCCCTCCTCCTTTTCGCCGCTGTCAAAGGAGTATCCGGCTGTTTTATGCAGATCCAGCACCATGTTCAGATGATATGTCCCGCACCAGTCGATCGCCTGCTGTACATAATCAAATCCGTTCTCATACTCGAACAGGTCATAGTCAACAGGGACACGGACATGGTCGATTCCCCATGTGCTCAATGTACGTATATCCTCCTCCTGGATAAAGCTGTCATAATGTTCTATGGTATGCGGGCACTGCGACAGCCAGCCGCCCAAATTTACACCCTTTTGATAACCCTTCCAAATTTTCATAATAACCTCCATTCCTGCTATAAACCTGCAAACTTTGGGCCGTAGGCACAAATTTGCCGTGTGAAAATTTATTTTCACACTAACCCCCATTTCTGTGCACGTTTCTTGCTTCTCTTTTCCTTCAGTATAACAGAATATCTCGCAAGTTATACCAAATACAAGACATTTATATCATATATATGACGCAACCTGCGTTGACTTTATACAGGCATTGAAGTATTATAATATTAGAAATATTAGTGCCAGCGGAGCGGACATGTTTGGAAATGTGGAAGGAAAGGATTTGTTATGGGGATCGTGGAACTTGACTCAGCGGTTTTGGAAGAGACATATGAGATTATCATTGCATTTGATGAATCGGGCAGGATGCTTTTTGCAAACAGGTCTGCAAGGGAAAGGCTCGGCTATACGAAGGAGGAAATAACGGCGTGCAGTATGTCGGAGATCTTCCGGCAGGAGTTTCAGACGGCAGATAGCAAGTTTGCTCCATTTGAAAAAGAGAAGCTTCTGGGAAAAGAGGAGGGGGTCATGTACCGCAAAAACAGTTCCTGCTTTCCGGCAGAAATTCGTTTTATTCCGGCGGGAGATGGCGTGGAATACCTGCTGGCTGAGGACATTACCCAGCGCAAAAATATGGAGATCAACCTCCGGAAGCTAAAGGAGGAGGAGGAAGAGAACCTGCGGGTGCGGGATGAGTTTACCGCCAATGTGACACATGAACTGCGGACACCGGTAAATGGAATTAAGGGGCATGTATCGTCGCTCCTTGACAGTGAGATTAATGAGGAACAGCACAGAATTCTTGATATTATTTTGTATTGCTGTGACAATATGTCTGCCATTATTAATAATCTTCTGGATTTCTCTAAATTGGAGGCAGGGAAATTTACACTGGATGAATGCGAATTTGATTTCTATA
>CAYYGS010000110.1:0-7956 GCA_964471335.1 uncultured Jutongia sp. | reverse complement strand
GAGGCTGCAAAGGTCAGTGCAGAGCAGGTTCGCAGGCAGGTAATGCGCGATTCCGGCGGAAGTATTGACTTTACGGCGTAGAGGTTATTCTGCTGTTCTTTGGGAAGGAGAGAGAGATGTACACCCGGAGAAAAGCAGATGAGGTAAAATTTTATGATGAAAGGAGGATACTATGGCTGATTTAGTATCAAGTGTAGTTCAGGATGAAAATGGTAAATGGTCACTGGACGAAGTTACTTCTACCAAGGCGACGGAGAAGAGATCAGGAGCCGACCTTGGCAAGGAAGATTTCCTGCTTTTGCTGGTTACCCAGATGCAGTATCAGGACCCGCTTGATCCGGCAGACAATACAGAGTTTGTCGCACAGCTTGCACAGTTCAGTGCATTGGAGCAGATGTCCAACCTGAATACGACAGCGAGCAACAATGCTGCATATTCTATGGTCGGAAAGGAAGTATTAGTCCGCCACACGAATTCTGTTGGTGATATCCAGGAGGTTCAGGGAACGGTGGATTATGTGACGATTAAGAATGGTGAGGCATATGTTTCCATCAATGGGGCTGATTATGAATTCGATGAGGTTGTACAGGTGCTTGACAGGGATTATCTGATTTCTACATATCTTCCTTCTGTAGCGCCACAGAAGCACGAATTTATTCACTGGGATCCGCAGGATATTAAGATTACCGGTGTTGATCTTGGTTCCCATGGTTATGAATCTGCCAGCTTTGCGGTTGTACTGGTTGATGAGACTAACCAGACTACAGCGATTGGCACACAGTACCTGAAGTATAAGGACGGGGTTGTCACGATTGACAAGGATGCCCTGCAGGCTGTACAGGCAGGAAAATATCATGTGGCATTTGTCTTTGATGATGCAAATAAGACAATGGATTATGACAGTGTTATCCTGGAGGTAAAAGGCATTGTGACGGCAGTTGATAATGGCAATAATGGAGGGGATAATACGACATCCGGCACAGACGGCGGTAGTACAGACGGCAATGATGGCGCAGACAGCGGAAGCGGTGACGGAGGTACAGATACCGAGTAAAATGTAGTGGGAAGGAGGAATGATTATGCAGCGGTTACAGAAAAACTACGCATCCATTGACACGATGCGTGACCAGTTGCTACAGAACAGTCCGAAAGCGGACAATTCCAAAACAGAAGAACTTTCTTTCCAGGACATTTTGAGTTCCAAAAAGGAACAGGCGGTTGACAACCTGAAATTCTCAAAGCATGCCAATGAACGTCTGGCAACCAGGAATATTAATCTGTCTGCGGAGCAGATGGAACGCTTGGAGAATGGAACAACGAAGGCGCGGGAAAAAGGAATTCGAGAGTCTTTGGTGATGGTTGATGATTTGGCTTTTATCGTGAATGTAAAGAACAATACAGTGATCACGGCTGTGGGAGACAGCACGGATTCCGTATTTACCAACATTGATGGAGCCGTAATAAGTTAATGGGAATGTTTGGATGCCGGACCTCATAAGGGGGCGTGGAGATCTTGACTGACAGATAGATCTCGGAAGGCATTCCCTGATTAAAGGAGGAAAAATATTATGATGAGATCACTTTACTCTGGTGTGGCAGGATTAAAAACACATCAGACCAGGATGGATGTTATTGGTAACAATATTGCGAATGTCAACACAGTTGGATTTAAAGGGAGCGCTGCAAACTTTGCAGATACGTTCTACCAGAATGTAACACGTGCTACCGGTCCGAATGCGGCTCTGCGTACGGCAGGACAGAATGCAAAGCAGATCGGTCTCGGCTCTGCTGTAGCATCCATCACAACAAATATTACGGAAAATGGTGGTACATCTACGACAAACCGTGCTCTGGATGTGGCAATCAATGGAGAGTCCTTCCTGATCGTAAGCATGGCAGGAGAAACTTATTTTACGAAATCAGGCGCGTTGAATGTGGATACAGCCGGCAATCTGATGTGTACGACGAATGGTGGAATCATTCAGGGTTATATGGCGGATGAAGACGGCAATGTGATCAAGGATACTGTTAAGGATCTTAAGATTAAGACAGCAGAGACGATGCGTTCTGAGCCGACTGCTACAACAGCAATCACGATGCAGGGAAATGTAGACCCGAATGACAGGCAGCTGGCGCCTACCATGTCAGCAGATGGAGATTCTGTAGAGGCTGGCGGTGCAATTATGACTTTCAGCTTTTATGACAATATTGGTGAGCTCTATACAGTGACGCTGCGTCTGACAAAGGATGAAGCGGCAGAGACTCCGGAGGATTCTCCGACAGTGCCGTATACGGTTCGTGTAGAAAATGTACTTGATTCCAATGGTGATTCCATATTTGTAAAGAAGAATGTAGATGAGACGACAGGTCAGACGACATATGCTGCGACAGGTGCGCAGATCACCTTCGGTTCTTCTGGAACGGCTTATGGAGTGGATGGTGAAGTTAATGCAAATACAGGCGAGTTTAAGTTAAATTCTGCCCTGTGTGAGGCGATTACCTTTAACAGTGCAACAGGTGCTTTTGCTGCTATTTGCCCGGATCGTCAGAATCAGGAACAGAAGGGAAAATCTGTTAACTTCTCTATTGTACAGACGGATCCGGAGCATGTAGGGCCGAACAGTACATTTCCACAGTATGCAGCAGCGACGGATAATGGCGGTATTGAGGTAGACTTTTCTGCTCTGACGCAGTATTCCAAGGGTGGTACATGCGAGCTGACGTACAAGAAGGGAGATGCTGACGGATATAAGGCCGGCAATTTTGCAGGTACGATGAACGGAATCTCTATCGATGAGCAGGGATATATTTATGGAAATTATACAAATGGTGAGACGAAGTGTCTGGCGCAGATTGCGGTAGCAACTTTTGCCAATCCATCCGGTCTGGAGGCTGTCGGCGACAGTCTGTTCCAGGCATCCTTAAACTCCGGCCTGTTTGATGGCATTGGAGAGGCAGTAAACGCTGCAGGTGGAAGCTTTACAGTAGGAGCACTGGAGATGTCAAACGTAGACCTTGCGAATGAATTTACGACGATGATCACAACACAGCGTGGTTTCCAGGCAAATTCCCGTATTATTACGACATCAGATACGATGCTGGAGGAACTTGTAAATCTGAAACGATAATCTGTTTTTAGAAATTATTATAAGGGCGGCGTTTTTTGCTGCCCTTTTCAATGGTTGAGGGGGAGGTGAGGGGTATGATCGATGTCACGAAAATGAATGGAAGCAGTGTTACGATCAACTCGGATTTGATAGAGACTGTAGAAGAAACACCCGACACTGTGGTGACTTTGACAACTGGGAAAAAATTAATTGTGAAAGAAAGTAGACAAGACGTGAAAAATTTAGTAAAATCATTTAGGAGGGAATGCATGTCCTTCGGAGATGATTCACTTCAAAATACATAAGGTGGTGGAAAAATTGGATATAGCAACAATAGTAGGTTTGGTGGTATGTTTAGCCTGCGTAATCCTGGGAATTGCAACCGGTGCGGACGGTATTGCTGGATTGCCTCACTTTAAAGACGGTCCTTCCGTATTCATCACGATCGGTGGTTCTTTCTGCTGTATGATGATGCAGGCAAAGAGCATTCCGGATTTGTTTAAATGTGTACAGACATTTAAACTGGCACTTAAGGTACCGCAGGCGAATGAGGCTGATGTCATTGGCAATATTATTAATCTGTCCAATGTGGCTCGAAAGGAAGGTCTGCTGGCTTTGGAAGAAGCTGCCAACAATATTGAAGATGACTTTTTAAAGAAAGGAATCATGCTTATAGTGGATGGTACTGACCCTGAACTGGTAAGGAACATTATGGATACGGAACTTAGTGCTATAGATGAAAGACATAATGAGAAAGTCATGTTCTGGGCGAACTGGGCCGGCATGGGTCCTGCCTGGGGTATGATCGGAACGCTGGTAGGACTCGTAAACATGCTTTACAATATGGATGATATGGCATCCATCGGACCAAACATGGCGGTGGCCCTGCTGACCACATTGTATGGTTCTTTGCTGGCAAACTGGATTTGTACGCCGATATCTTTTAAATTGAAGCAGAATAATGCCCTTGAGATTATGATGAAGGAAATTATGGTAGAGGGATTATTATCGATTCAGGCAGGTGAGAATCCGCGTGTCATTGAAGAGAAGCTGAAGTCATTCCTTGCACCGAATGTCCGTGATGAGATCGGAGAGAAGGAAGAGGGAGCTGCAGAAGGTGGTGAGGCGTAATGGCGAAAGAAAAGAAACAGGAAGAGGAAATCAAAACCGATGGGTGGAAAGATACCTTTTCTGATTTGATGAACTTGCTTCTATGTTTTTTTGTGCTTCTGTATTCCATGTCTGTTGTAGATGAGGTGAAATATGCCGAACTTGTGGCATCACTTTCCAATAGCTTTAGTATATTCAGTGGAGGTGCTCAGGCAATTGGAGAGGGACAGTTGATCTCCAGCGGTGCAACTCAGCTGAACAATCTGGATGAGTATTACTCTGATATGGGTAAGGCGACAGATTCCCAGGATGAGGAAGATCCCATGGCTGCTGCAAAGGAACAGCAGATGAAGAAGACGCAGAATATGTACAGCGAGGTGGTAGAGAGCAGTGAGAAGAACCACGTCGCGGATATTGTTGATGTTACCATGGATGAGAATTATCAATATGTCATGATCTCGCTGAGCGGCGGGGTGTTGTTTGATTCGGGCAGTGCAGACATTCGTTCCAGCGCAAAACCGATATTAAACAGAGTCTCTTATATGTTAAAACCTTATCAGGACCGCCTGATCAAGATTGAGGGTCATACAGATTCCGTACCAATCAAGACGGCAGAGTTTCCGAGCAACCGTTGGCTGTCTACTGCCAGGGCTACAAAGGTTCTGGAATATTTTACAGAGCAGAAGGGGTTGAAGGAAGAGAACATGGAGGCTTCCGGCAGGGGAGATGTCGACCCGGTTGCAGATAATGAGACAGATGCAGGGCGGGCGAAAAACCGTCGTGTAGAGATTAAAATATATTCTGATACCGATTAAAGTAGAGATTATGCTTTTTTGTTGATAAACAGTAGGTAATTAAAACTGTGTATGAATGGAGGAAACTATGAAGAAAAATATTTTTAGTGTCATTATTACAGCATTAACGGTGATCAATGTCGTATTGACGGCAATTATGTTTTTTGTTATGCTGCCGACTTTCCAGAAAACGAACAACCTGATCACACAGGTAGCTTCTGTGTTAAATCTGGAATTGGAGGGAGACAAGGCATCCAGCGCGGAGGAACAGTATACACTGGCTGATCTGGAGGCGGTGCCGGTTGCCTTTGAAGAGCAGCAGACGCTGAACCTGGATCCTGGAGAGGACAGTAAGCTTCACTATGCTATGCTGGATGGCTATACACTGTCTATCAATAAAAAATCAAAGGATTATAAAAAATTAAGCAGCACGATTAAGGAGAATCAGACAAAATTTACTGATATCATCCGTGGGGTGATTACATCCCATACGATTGATGATATTTCGGAGGAGGCTGTGAAGAAGGAATCCTTAGAGAAAATACAGGAATTGTTGGATTCCCGGATCGTTGTCGAGGTATCAATATCGAATTTTATGTACAATTAATCAAAATTGGACAGAATGCTTTGCTTTTTTTCAGAAGTATGGTATGATATATAAATGAGATTATGTGAAATATTGGCTGGATTTTACGGGGAGTGCACAAAATCCAGGTGTGAGGTGAAAAAACATGGGGGATGTCTTATCCCAGGATGAGATTGACAGTTTGCTAAGCGCATTAAATAATGGTGAACTGAATCCGGATGACATGGATGAAACTCCGGAAAAAACAGTAAAGAATTATGATTTTGCAAGACCATCCAAGTTTTCAAAAGATCATCTTCGTACCTTGGAGATTATCTTTGAGAATTATGGACGGCTGTTATCCACGAATCTGCCCGCATATTTGCGAAAGACAGTTCAGGTGGAGGTTATGAATGCAGAGGCGAATACGTATTCGGAGTTTTCTAATGCATTGTCCAATCCTGTATTGCTTGGAGTAGTTGATTTCTCTCCTTTGGAAGGAAGCATTTTGTTGGAACTGGCGTCTAACCTTGGATTTGCGATCGTGGATCGAATGTTGGGCGGTGGAGGAAATCCACTGGAAAAGACTCGTGAATTTACAGAAATCGAATTGATTATTCTGGAACGTGTTATGGAGGTGTGTATTGGGCTTTTGGTTGACCCATGGGAGAGTGTTGTTCCTATTGAACCAAGGCTGGAACGGATTGAGACCAATTCTCAGTTTGCCCAATTTATATCGCCCAGCGAGATGACGGCAATTGTTACAATGAATATCAAGGTTGGCAGTATTGAGGGCCTGATGAATATTTGTATCCCATATTCTTGTGTGGAGACAGTGATAGACAAGCTGAATACGAAGTACTGGTATTCTACCATGCGTGAAAAGGATGATGAGCATTATCAGGAGGTTATTGAGGATATTATCAGCCGTGCCAAGATACCGTTACGCGCGCTTTTAGGTAAGAGTACTATTTCTGTAAATGATTTTATGAATATACAAATTGGTGATATTGTAAAATTAGACTCCAAGGTTGATGAAGAGCTTGATGTCTATGTAGGCAATATATTGAAATTTAAAGCACTACCCGGTGCGGTGTCAGATTCCTATGCTGTGCGGGTTACATCAGTTATAAGGGAGGAACAATAAAGTTATGGATGGAATGTTATCGCAGGAAGAAATAGATGCTTTGACGGGTGGCGGAGATGCTACTGCTACGGCTACAACAGAGACTTTGACGGATTCGGAAAGGGATGCGGTTGGAGAGATTGCAAATATTAATATGGGAACTGCGGCAACAACCCTGTCGACTCTGTTAAATAATAAGGTGACGATTACGACGCCGCGTGTATCGTATGTCACAATTAATGAGGTTTCTGCACAATACGACAGGCCGTGTGTTTTTATTCATATTTCTTATATTGAAGGTATTGATGGTAATAATGTATTAATTTTGAAGGAACAGGATGTAAAGATCATCACAGATCTGATGATGGGTGGTGATGGTTCCAATACAGAAGGAGATTTAACCGAGCTTCATTTGAGTGCAATCAGTGAGGCGATGAATCAGATGATGGGATCAGCGGCAACCTCACTCTCATCTATGCTGGAGAAAAAGGTAGATATCAGCCCGCCTTCCGCCAGTCTGGTTGATTTAAATGACAGCATTGACGATGCCGTGGTAGCCAGCTTTATGGAGGGAGAGCTTGTTCAGGTAGCTTTTGACATGAAGATTGGAGATCTGGTAGACAGTCAGATTATGCAGTTGTATCCGTTTGATTTTGCAAGAGAACTTTATCAGAAATTTATTGGAGAGACAGGTTTGAACGAGAATGAAACAGAGGCTGCACCAGCAGCCGCACCAACACCAACACCAGCAGCCGCACCGGCACCGCAGCCGATGCAGCCACAGGCAGCCGCACCGGCACCACAGCCAATGCAGCCGCAGATGATGGATCCGTCTATGATGCAGCAGCCATATATGATGCCGATGCAGAATGTAAATGTACAGCCGGCACAGTTCCAGCCGTTTAATGCGGGTGTGAGTCCGCTGATGCAGCAGGAGAACATTGATTTGATTATGGATGTTCCTCTGGAGGTAACAGTGGAACTGGGACGCTCTAACAAGTCTATCAAGGAGATTTTAGATTTTTCGCCGGGTACGATCATTGAGTTGAATAAGCTGGCCGGTGAACCGGTAGATGTGCTGGTCAACGGAAAGTTTGTGGCAAAAGGCGAAGTCGTTGTTATTGAGGAGAATTTTGGTATTCGAATCACGGAGATCACAAAATAACGAAGAGCAGAGAAGCTGGAGGTGTAGATAGGTCTGCTTTGTTAATAGGTACATCTACACTTGCCAGTATTTTTAAACTGATTATGCTT
>CAYYGS010000109.1:0-8004 GCA_964471335.1 uncultured Jutongia sp. | reverse complement strand
TTATTGTAATCACATCCGGCAAAGGTGGTGTCGGTAAAACGACAACGACTGCGAGTGTCGGAACCGGTCTGGCAATGCTCGGAAAAAAGGTAGTGTTGATTGATACTGATATAGGATTGCGAAAACTGGATGTTATCATGGGACTGGAGAACCGTATCGTCTATACACTGGTAGATGTAGAAGAAAATAATTGGCGTATTAAGCAGGCTATGATACGCGACAAGCGGTATCAGAATCTCTATTTGCTTCCGTCTGCACAGACAAAGGACAAGACGGCTGTGACGCCGGAGCAGATGAAAAAGCTGGCAGATGAGCTGCGTGATGAATTTGATTACATATTGATGGACTGTCCGGCGGGGATCGAGCAGGGCTTCAAGAATGCAATTGCAGGCGCGGACCGTGCACTGGTCGTGACAACACCGGAGGTATCTGCTGTGCGTGATGCAGATCGTATCATCGGACTGCTGGAAGCAAATGAGATCAAGCAGACACATTTAATTGTCAACCGTCTTCGCATTGATATGGTAAAGAGCGGCGATATGATGTCAAGTGATGATGTAGTGGAGATCCTGGCCGTTGGCCTGATCGGCGTGGTACCGGATGATGAGCAGATTGTTGTTTCTGCCAATAACGGAGAGCCTTTGGTTGGATCTGACTGTCCATCTGGAAAGGCATATATGAATATCTGTAAACGTGTTCTCGGCGAAGAAGTAGATTTTATTGATTTTGAAAGCAGTAATGGTGTGTTCAAAAAGCTGTTGTCTCTTTTTAGAAAGTAATTGTTTGTGTCGGCATGATCGGCATACATGGAGGATTTATTATGAATTTTTTTGATAAATTTTTTAAGGGCAGTCAGAGCAGCAGCGAGAATGCCAAAAACCGCCTGAAGGTGGCAATTACCTCCGATCGGGCGATCTGCTCTCCGGAGATTATGGATCAGATGAAAAATGAAATCATTCAGGTGATTTCCAAGTATGTGGAAATTGATGTGGATGGGTTGGATATCAAGGTGACACAAATGGAACTGGAAGAGGGCGGTGCGCCGGTAAACGCCGTGTACGCAAATATCCCGATCGAGGGTTCCCGCAGCTTCCGGAGGGCTTCACAATAAATGATAAGGAAGTAATATCATGTTAAATCGTATCAAACAGTATGACTGGCGGAATTTTAATTATTCACTGATTATCGTTGTTGTAATTCTCAGCCTGTTAAGTGCTTTTGTACTGAAGCTGGCAGGCGGAGAGGCAGATGGAATGCGTTATATGAGAAATCAGTTGATCGGTATAGTACTTGGAATATGCATCATTGCCATACTTTCCCTGATCGACTACCATTTTATCTGTCGCTTTGTAGCAGTGTATTATATCGTAGGGATTGCACTGACGTTTTGTACACAGACATCCCTCGGTGAGGATTTCGGTACAGGTTCGAAAAGATGGATTGCATATCATTCCATTAGTTTTCAGCCATCGGAGCTGATGAAAATTATTTTTATTTTGACGTTAGCCGCATTGTTTGTTAAAATACAAAAGCAGCTGGATAATTATATTTCTTTGCTGCTTGTCGCTTTGGTTACATTATTTCCTTTCGGGGTGATCGTCACGCAGCCGGATCTGTCCTCCAGCTTGGTTGTTTTGTTTGTCATGGTAATTATGACGTTTGCCGCTGGTCTGGCATACCGGATTATTGCACCTGTTGTGATGATTGGTTTGCCGGCAGGGTTGATTCTGTATTGGTATGTGCAGCAGCCTGGTAATCTGTTGCTTCAGGGCTATCAATACGATCGTATCTTCGCGTGGAAGCAGCCAAATTCCACCAATCCTACGATCGCAGATCTAAACCGACAGCAGAATGGCTCCATCACGGCAATTGCCGAGGGCGGGCTATATGGCAAATTTTTACGGGATGGTGCACGGGCGGGAAGCTCGCGGTCATACAGTTCCGTAGCGATCCGGGAGAGCGACTTTATCTGGTGCGTCATCAGCGAAGAATTTGGCTTCTTGGGGTGCTGCCTCATTCTTCTGCTTTTTGCCATCGTCATTATTAAATGTTTCCGGATTGCGAGAAGGGCACAGGATTTTCTTGGAATGTTGATTGCGGTAGGGGTATCCGCAATGTTTATGTTCCAGATTTTCAGTAATATCTGTGTTGCTACCTTCCTTTTTCCGAATACCGGATTGCCGCTTCCGTTTCTAAGTCAGGGACTTAGTTCGATGATGTCGTCGATGATAGGAATTGGGCTTGTCATCAATATCGGCATTCAGCCGGCAAAGACAAAGAAGGGGGGATTTACGATGCGTACGGCCTACTCGGAGGGTGACCATGACATTGATATTGATTTCAGTTTGTAACTACAGCAGTAGAACGATGGAGAGGGTAACATTACTACAATTATAAGGGGTGAAAAAATGAATATTGGGTTAATTGCACATGATGCCAAGAAGATCCTGATGCAGAATTTTGCGATTGCATATCGGGGCATCTTAAGCAAAAATGAAATTTACGCGACAGGAACGACAGGCCGTCTGATTGAGGAGGTAACCAATCTGACGGTACACAAATATCTTGCCGGTCATCTGGGTGGGGAACAGCAGCTGGCATCACAGATCGAGCACAATCAGATGGATCTTGTGATTTTTCTGAGAGATCCGCTTTCTCCCAAATCCCATGAGCCGGATGTGATGAATGTGATTCATCTGTGTGATACGTATAATATACCTTTTGCTACGAATCTCGCAACGGCAGAGCTTTTGATTAAAGCTTTGGAGCATGGCGATTTGGAGTGGCGTGAAATGATGAAGAAGGAAGAGGAATCGATTTGAAGTGGATGAAATTGAAAGTCGGGTGGCATTTGTCTGACAGACCGATCGCCGCCATATTAGCGGCGGCCTTATGTATGGGGCTGTGCCTGACGGGGTGCAGCGAAAAGGCAGTGCCGGTAGCAGAGACGGAGCTTCAGTCGAACAGCGGTCTGGGCGCGGAGGCGTCAGGACAGCTGTACGAACAGGATTTTTTGTCGGAGGAGCTCTGTGTCATACCGAAAAAGAAGGCGACAAACACAACAGATGCTGCAATCACAGCTGGCGCAGCACTGTTGATTAATGATACAAAGAATAAGTTGATCTTATCAAAGAATATTTATGACAGGAAATATCCCGCCAGTATTACAAAGATCGTGACGGCACTTATTGTGCTACAGGAAAATCAGTTGATGGATAGCGTGACGGTGAGCAAGGAGGCTGCCAGTATCACGGAACCCGGGGCGACGCTTTGTGGTTTGCATGAGGGAGATCAGATCTCTATGGAGAATTTACTGCTCTGCCTTTTAATCTATTCCGGCAATGATGCCGCTGTTGCGATTGCAGAACATATTTCAGGTTCAGTAGAGGCATTTGCGGAACGGATGAATGAGGAGATGGCATCCCTCGGTGCGAGCGGCAGCCATTTTGTCAATCCGCATGGTTTACAGGATGAGGAGCATTATACGACAGCATATGACCTGTATCTGGTATTTCATCAATTATTGAAATATGACACGTTTCGCGAGATCATCAGCTGCCCGAAATATAAGGTGGTATGGAAGGATGCAGACGGAAAAAAGAGAAAACTGAAAATGTCGAATACGAACAGATATCTTTCGGGGCAGGAGACGGCGCCAAAGGGAATTCAGGTCATCGGCGGCAAGACAGGTACGACAATTGATGCCGGTTCTTGTCTGATTCTCTATTCCCAGGATAAGATAAAGCAGGATGATTATATTTCCATCATTCTGAAAACAGATTCCTCCTATAGTCTGTATAAACAGATGACATATCTGTTGGAACATATACGCGCAGGTTAGAAAAAACCGGCCGGGGAACTTCGTTTCAGGAGCAACGAAATTCCCCGGCCAATTTTTGTAATTGAAATAGGATTATGCTTCGGAACGGATCCGGCCGAAATAGCTGATGGCATACAGGCCGCATAAACCGACGATGGCATACACAATACGAGAGAGCAGACTCATATTTCCGAATACCATTCTTACTAAATCAAATTGAAGGAAACCGATGAGTCCCCAGTTTATTGCGCCGATAATGACGAGAACAAGCACAATGTAATCAAAAGCTTTCATCTTAACACCTCATTTCCGCCGGCAAGTCATATGATATGATGGCTGCCAGCTTTCATTTTCTGTTGCTATTTATTTTGATTATGTCAAATGGAACTGCTACAGGTAGCGGTATCCTGCTGACATCATCAAGCTTTCTATAAACAGTCTTTCCAAATATTAGCTTTCTATTCCAAAAACTTGTCAAATTGCAAAAAAAATTATATAATGAAAAAGAAACATTATAATCGGGTTTGTAGAGGGGAGGCAGCGGCTTGGCTCAGAGGACAAACGGGCATAAGGTAGTGAAGATGAAGCGCAGACAGCCTGTTCTGACAGGTATTATTTTGATGCTGTTTTCCCTGTATATTATTATATTAACAGTCCAATCCGTAACAAAGGAACATATTTCCATTTATGAGGTGACGGAGAAGAGGATTGCTGATGATAATACGGTTCGCGGCATTATTCTTCGTGAAGAAAAGCTGGTGAACAGCCCCCAGACAGGCTACATTAATTATTTTGCAGGCGAGGGATCACGTGTCGGGAAAAGGACGACAATCTATTCTGTGGATGAAAGCGGACAGATTTATAATCAGCTCATGTCGGCTTCGCAGGAAGAGATTGCCCTGACGGCACAAAATACAAATGAGATACGCAGTGAGATTTCTTCCTATCGAAATGCCTACGATCTTTCGCACTTTGGTGAGACCTATAATTTTAAATACAATATTGATAATACGATCTCACAGCTGTCTAATGCACGCATTATGGATAATCTGACGGAGATTCTGAAGGAATCAGGAACACCAGGGGAATCTTTTCAGATGATGCAGGCGGGTGAGAGTGGAATTATTTCCTATACGTCTGACGGAATGGAAGAGTTGGAGCTTAATTCTATCACGAAGAAGAGTTTTGAGGATATGACGGACAACCTGACGCAGCTTCGCCAGACGGAATCAATACAGGCAGGGAATCCGATTTACCGGCTGGTTACTGGGGAAAACTGGTCAGTTGTGATAGAGTTGAATAAGGAGCAGTTTAATAACCTTCACCAAAAGGAGCAGGTCAGTGTGGTATTGAAGAAGATCCATGCGAGGACGATTCCAAAGATTACGACATTCACGATGGATGGAGGCTATTATGCGAGATTGGAAATGAACCGCTACATGATTCAGTATATCAATAACCGCTATATGGATCTGGAATTGGAACTGCATAATGACGAGGGATTGAAGATTCCTCTTTCCTCTATTGTTAAGAAGTCATATTATCCGATTTCGGCTGACTATGTCACGCAGGATCAGAGGGGGAATGATGCGGTCGTTGTTGTAACATATGACAAAAAGGGCACGCCTGTCTTTCAGGTGACACCCACAGACATTATCCGTGCCATACCTGTGTCGGAGGAGGAAGACGAGACAACAGAGAGTGAGGAAAGCACTGTCGATTGTTATTTAGATGCAGAGCAGTTTCCACCGGGTACACAAATCGCAGCAGATAGTCTGGGCAGCGATACGATCCAGTTGTCACAGACGGAAGAACTGGAGGGAGTATATTGCTGCAATAAGGGATATTGTGAATTTCGTCAGATCGACAAATCATATAAAAATGATGAGTATTGTATCGTAAAAAAGGATACGCCGAACGGCCTGGCAGCATATGATCACATCATTTTGAATCCGGAACTGATCGGGGAGAATGATATTATATATTAAGCGCGCACATCACACAAATTTGTTATGCGCAAAAACGTGCGCAGAAATGAGGATATTATGATAAAAGAAAATCTGGAGGCGGTGGAGGAGAAGATACGCCAGGCATGTCAACGCAGCGGGCGCAGCCCGGAGGAAGTGACCCTCATCTGTGTGAGCAAGACGAAACCGCCAGAGATGATACAGGAGGCGTATGACCTCGGAAAGAGGGAGTTTGGTGAGAATAAGGCACAGGAAATGAAGGAGAAGCATACTCTGCTACCGCAGGATATCCACTGGCATTTTATTGGACACCTGCAGACAAATAAAATCAAGTATGTGTTGGGGAGAGCGGAACTGATTCATTCGGTGGATTCGCTTCATCTGGCACAGGCGATAGAGAAGGAGTGCGAAAAACGGGGACTGGAGGCAGACATTCTTGTAGAGGTGAATGTGGCACAGGAAGATTCTAAATTTGGTTTGAGTCTTGACGAAACATTGGAACTTGTCCGGGAAATTGCCAAATGCCGCCATCTTCATGTCCGCGGACTCATGACAATTGCACCTTTTGTGGACAATCCAGAACAAAATCGCAATATTTTTCGCCAATTAAGACAATTGTCGGTTGACATTACGGCCAAAAACATTGATAATGTTGATATGAGTGTTCTCTCGATGGGAATGACAAATGATTACACCATTGCAATTGAAGAGGGCGCTACGCATGTACGCGTCGGCACGGGGATCTTCGGAGCAAGAGATTACAATTTATGATGCTATATGATAGCAAATATGCTTTTATGATGGAGTGAGGGGTATCATTAAAGTAACCAGGTTATGGAATGGAGGTTTCACATGGCTAATCCACTTAGTAATTTATTGGACATATTACGTCTGGGAGACGACGATGATTTCGACGAGTACGATGACGGATATGACTATGAGGAGGAGATTGATCCCGCAGAGGAGGCCAGACTTTTACGCAGGGAACAGAAACGTATGGAGAAGGAGGAACGGAGGGCGTCCCGTCAGAGCACCTATCATCCGGAACCGGAGGAAGAGGAATTTGACGAGCCAGAGATCCCGGCATCTCCCAAGCGTACTTCCGTGCGTACGACATCCAATAAGGTGGTGCCGATTCGGACTACTTCCCGTGGATTGGAGGTCTGTATCTGCAGACCGAATAATTTTGGGGATTCGCAGGATGCCTGTGAAATGCTGATACAGGGGCATGCCGTTGTCGTCAATCTGGAGGGGATTGACATTACGGAAGCGCAGAGGATCATGGATTTTATATCTGGCTGTATTTTTTCCATGTCTGGCAAGATGCATCAGATCTCACGATACATCTTTATCTTTTCACCGGAAAATGTAGATATATCTGGTGATTATTTGGAGCTGTCACAGGAGGATGATTTCAATATTCCTACATTGAATAAGGAGTTTTAGGGATGTTTTCACTTGTGGTATACAGCCTCGAAATTTTTTTCATGGTATTGGATTGCATTGTATTGTTATATTTGATCCGCAATCTGTTCGCGAGGCTTCCATTCGGAGAGCAAATTGTCCGGTTTCTTGTGACTCTTATGCTTCCCATGTGGATGCCGATGCAATGGCTGCTGCATAAGTCAATTCTGCAGACTATGCAATTTGATATTAGTCCATACATTTTATTACTTATACTGACATACTTTCAGGGAATTTGTTCAATGCTGTTGAATCGTTAGTTCTTCACAGGAGGCTTCGTTACAGTCATTGAACCATCAACATTTTATTTAAGAGGAGGAAAAGAAGATGCTTACACCAATTGATATTCAAAATCATCAGTTAAAATCCAGAATGGGATTTTACGACAAAAAAGATACGGATGATTTCATTGAATCCGTCCAGTCGAATTATGAGCAGCTTTATAAAGAAAATCATAACCTGAAAGAGCAGATGACAGCTCTAAGCGACGGGATACAATATTATAAGCAGATGGAAGGTACACTGCAACAGACGCTTGCTATGGCAGAGAAGGCTGCTGCTGAGACACTGGAGAAGTCAAAAACGGCGGCTTCACGTGTAGAACAGGAGGCACGTGCAAAGGCTGATACGATGCTGGGCAGGGCAAAGGCTGAGGCGGATGCTCTGGTTGAGGAAGCAAAGCAGAAAGCCGATACCCTGACAAGAGAATCAGAGGAGAAGGCTGAGAGGCTGACAAGAGAATCAGAGGCAAAG
>CAYYGS010000108.1:0-8027 GCA_964471335.1 uncultured Jutongia sp. | reverse complement strand
GGCCTTGTGGACGCGGCTGACCCTGTGGTACCGGACGGCCCTGCATCGGCTGGCCCTGCGGTACTGGACGGCCTTGCACCGGCTGGCCCTGCGGACGTGGTTGTCCCTGCATCGGCTGGCCTTGTGGACGCGACTGACCCTGTGGTACCGGACGGCCCTGCATCGGCTGGCCCTGTGGTACCGGACGACCCTGCATCGGCTGGCCTTGTGGACGCGGCTGACCCTGTGGTACCGGACGGCCCTGCATCGGCTGGCCTTGCGGGCGCGGTTGACTCTGCGGTACTGGCTGGCCTTGCATCGGCTGGCCCTGTGGTACCGGACGACCCTGCACCGACTGTGATACTCCTGCCGAACCCAGTGACATATCACGGCCGTCGCCCAGCTGGCGTAACAATTCCAGCTGCTGTAATGCTTCCTCTGATGAATTTTTTATTTCGTCTCCCGACAATGCAAGACGATCCTCATTTTGACCCTCGTCATACATATTGAGTTCCCCCTAAACGGCTTAAATAACAGGAAAGGCATTTCTTATTTGAATCTGCCCTGTTTATCCCATTTTACTATTGATCCGGATGTTCCAGGCTAATTGCTCCCAACCTGCCGTTTCTGAAATCATCCACCAAATATTTCGCCGCTTTATCCAAATCCAATTCCCCACCCGTTTTTAAACACCCACGCCGCTTTGCTATCCGCTCTATAATCACAGCAGGATCTGCTGCTGTTTCTATTTCAATTTCATAAAAGGACGAAATTATATTTGGATAATACTCCTGCAAGTATTCTGTCAACAGTAAACTTAACTCAAAAATACTATACAATTCATCCTTAATCGAACCAATATAGGCCAACCTCAGACCTACCGCCTGATCCTCAAATTTCGGCCATAAAATTCCCGGTGTATCCAAAAGTTCCACACCCTTATTCAACCGAATCCATTGTTTTCCTTTTGTAACACCCGGCTTATTTCCTGTCTTTGTACAGGACTTTCCCGCAAAGCTATTAATAAAAGTTGATTTTCCCACATTGGGAATTCCCACAATCATAGCCCGAAGTGGACGGTTGATAATACCTTTCCGCCGATTTCTCTCAATTTTTTCGTGACACGCCCTTTGAATCAGGTCATTTACCGCTTTGACACCCTTTCCCGATTTAGAATTAACCAGAGAGACATAAAATCCTCTCTTTTCATAATATGTCACCCATTTCTGCGTCACATTTCCATCAGCCAGATCACATTTATTCAATAAAATAACACGCGATTTCCCATTTGCCATGGGATCAATATCCGGATTTTTGCTGCTCAAAGGTACTCTTGCATCTACCAACTCAATTATCACATCAATTAATTTTAAATCCTCCTGCATTGCCCGTTTTGCTTTGGTCATATGTCCGGGATACCATTGAAACTGCATACTCACCTCATTCCTCCATCTTGCAGAAAAAGTAATTCCGCATCTTTATCTTGACGTAATCTATTCCTCAAATAGTCCATCGCTGCCTGCATCCTTTGTCCTGTAATTATTAATCATGCCTACAAACGTAAAGGAATTTAAACGCAGCCAGGCCTTTCCTATTATATTTTCTCTGTTTATATTTCCTACGCTGGCATTTCTGCTATCCTCACACTCATTCCTGTTATCTCCCAAAACAAAATATTCATCCTTGTCCAGCGTAATTGGCTCTATTGCAGTTCCGCCATTCTCCATGAGTGGAAAATTCATCTTCTCCTTCAACAATATGCCATTGATCAGAACCTGTCCCTTTTCAATCTGTATCGTTTCACCGGGAAGTCCGATCACACGGTTTAACGCAAAGTAACTGTGTTCTGATCCGTTCTCCTGAACCACCACCACATCATTCCTATGAATCTTGTGCATTTTATATGACATCTTATTAATCAGAATGGAATCTCCATCCTTCAGGTTCGGATTCATATATCCTCCGGAAACCGTCATAGTCTCCAATCCATAATGTGTAATCGCATACGCCGCAAAGACTATGATTACTATCTCAACGATGACAATCAGTACCTTCACAATCAGCTGCTTTGATATGCGGTGTTCCTCCAAATCCAAATCATACTTCATTTCCTATAATCCTGTCTCAATCTTCTTTAAAATGCGTATCGCCTGCTTCGGAATAAAAAGATCAAAATGTTCCCTGCAATACTGCTCTACCATAGGCTGTGAATATGCCAGTAATGCAAATTCCGAGATCTGCTGACACAAAAGACAATATTCATCAAATTTTAATCTGCCCTTTTTAATCAATAAATAAAAGCTGTCATCATTTGTATCCTTGTAAACCGCACTTGGAATCGGCTTCTCCAGAGTAACCGAAGCAGCAAATTGTTCCAATACGGCAAGTGACTCAAATCGATATGCCCTGGGTGCCGTCTGCCTCCTCTTTTCCGCATCCAGCTTCCTCTTATTCACCTCTTTCATATGCGCAGCATATTCTTCCTCTGTCACAATATGCTCTGCAGAAGCAGCATCCTCCAATTCCTCCTCCTGATAGGAATCACTATGTAGACGCTCCAAAGCCTCCGGGCTTAAAAGACCGGACAACTGCTGGTGAAGGTTTTGCAAAATATTCTGAAAACTCTCATGCGGATCTCTCTCCGAAAATGTTATCGCTAAATCATTATTGGGCATTTTCATAATCTGCATGGAAACCATACCGCCCTTTGACTCATATCCTACTTCCTCTTCCGCCCGCTCTACCAATTGTTCCAGAAAATCTCTTGATTTTTCCTGATCTGAAAAAAAGTCTTCGATCTGAAATCCATATGCATTCATTTCTTCCTCCGATACAATACATTGTACCGTGTTATTGTCTATTTTTCGAAAATCCATATAGTCTATCATATCCTTTCTGGTAAAATTACAATAACCCTATTTTATCTTAATCCTCCGACGGCCATATGTCAAATTTTTGTACCAAAAGACACAAAAAATTCACCATTTCAAACCGTCGGAGATATATTCCCTGCCATTCTGTCAGAGAATAGCAAAGAAAGACAGAACCACGATTCCCAAAATAATTCGGTACCAGCCAAATACTTTAAAATCATGTTTCTTAATATATCCCATCAAGAATCGTATCACAATCAGGGATACAAAGAAAGCGGTAATCATTCCCACTGCCAGAACTCCCAGTTCCAGCGCAGTAAAGGAAAAACCAAACTTTAGCAGTTTAATGAAGCTGGCGCCAAACATGACTGGAACTGCCAGATAAAAAGTAAACTCTGCTGCAATAGTACGGGAAAGCCCCAGGATTAAACCTCCTATAATCGTTGCACCAGAACGAGATGTACCGGGAAACACCGCTGCAATCAACTGGAATACACCAATAAGAAATGCCGTCTGATATGTTATTTCTGCAATCGAATTAATTTTAGAGTTTCTCGTCTTATTCCAATTCTCGACAACAAGAAACAAAATACCAAAAAGTATCAACATAACAGATACTGTCACATAATTGTAAAAAAGTGCCTCCAGATAATCACCAAAAGCCAGTTCTACAATAACTGCAGGAATACAGGCAACGACAATTTTAAACCACATGGTAAAAATATCTTTCCTGATCCAGCCTTTTTCCGGTGTAGTAAAGGGCCATAACTGATTCCAGAACAAAAGAACAACCGCAAGGATCGCTCCCAGCTGTATCACTACAAGATACATTTCCTTAAAATCATCTGACATCGCCAGCTGTATCAGTTCATCAAACAGAATCATATGTCCGGTGCTGCTGATCGGAAGCCATTCTGTGACTCCCTCCACAATACCAAACACAATAGATTTCAATAGTTCAAACACAAACTTCCTCCATTCTGCAGCCAAATACCCTATCTGCAAAAACATTTTACTATAGTATATAGGAATTCAACTAAAATCACAACTATTTTTTCATTTAGTCTACGGAAGTTTGTTTTTAAACTTACTCTGCTTCGAATTTAATGTATGTGTACAACTGCCGTCTTCTTCTTTCCATTATAGGTGGTTACTGTCACCTTTGCTCTTCCTTTCTTCAATCCTACAATTTTTCCGTTCTGTGAAACAGAAATTCGTTTCTTTCCCTCTGTTACCTTATATATCCTTTTATTGCTATATGCTCCCTTATTAAAGCCCACACGCATCATCCTTGATTTCCCTGCTGCTAGAGAGATATTTTCAACCTTAAGCTTCTTTGGTGCCTTTTTCACCCGCACCTGTATTAGCCCGGTCATACCGTTCTCATACTCAACCGTAATTGTGGCACTCCCCTTCTTTCGTCCTCTGACCGTGAGTTTTTTAGATGTCGATTTTACAGTAACAATCCTACGATTTGATGACGTGCCATCTAAATATTTGTATACGGAATATTTCAGTACCACCTTTTCCTTTCTGCCCAGAATCAGTTTTACCTTTTTTACGGTCCCCTTTTCCAGTGTCACAGAGGTAACCCCCTTCACAGTAGAAACCGTATACTCCTTTACGGTGCCGTCTGCAAGCGTTGTGCTGACAGATGCCACACCGTCCTTTCCGGTCGCAATCAGATTTCCCTGCTCATCTACATAGGCTATCGAATGGTCCGAACTTTTATAGGCTACGACCGGATTCCCCTTCTCTCCAAGATTTTGCAGATGGTTACCATCTAATACCGTGCTCTCTCCCACATTCAAACCGGATATGGGTGATACGGATGATGTCTGTGAGGAGGATCCCTTTGATAACAATCCATTGTCAGACGACTGATGTATCGTCTGCCCCGTCTGACCGACAGCATCCTCTGGCTGACTGCCCTGCGATATCTCTGGCTGATCCGGCCCTGTTGGCTCGACCGGCACGAACGATGCAGCCGGCATCTCTGATTCCTTTGGGTTGGATGATACATTTGGCCTTCCTGATTCTACAGGAGTAGTTGATGTTCCGGGGTACTGCGTATGATCCGGATGATTGCTCTCCAATGGCAAACCTGTCCTCTCTGGAACATGCTCCTCCCAGACAGCATACAAATTAACCATCCCATTTGATATTTCTGTCAGATTTTCTATCATTTCTCCATCCTGGTAGACAATTGTCTCCCCGTCAGGTTCATTGCTCCATCCCAAAAACTCATAGCCCTCTTTCTCATATCGGCAGACTGGCAGTTCGTACCTCATATCATACTGTGCTGTCATCTCCTGCATATCACCAATACCGCCACAGCTCTGAAATACAATTGTATAAGAAACAGGCTGCCAGCATGCATATAAGGTGACTACTCCCTCCTGCTGTGCCGTGAGATTACAAACAGATGCTCCGTCCTCAAAATGCAGTTCTCCATCCCCGCCGGAACGATTATTCCATCCTGAAAAGAGATATCCGCGTCTCTCATAGCGATTGACAGGCAACATTACGTCTGTATCATATTTTGCAGATACCGCTCCCATCGTTGGAGAAAAAGAACCATTTCCATCCAATCGGATCGTATATGTATTTTGTATCCATACCGCATACAGATTTTCTACACCTCCGGCTTCCGATGTCAGCTCCGATACCTCTTCCATATCTTCATAGAGAACATCCTTTGCATACTTATCAGTATTCCATCCCAGAAAGGTATAACCCTCCCACTCAAATTGATTCTCTGAAAGCTTTTCCTCCTGATCATATATCATAGTCTGTGGTTCCATCTCACCGCTCCCGCCGTTTGCCTGAAAAACCACAGTATAAGAGATTGGTTTCCAATGAGCGTAAACTGCCTGATCGGAGGCTTCCTCCAGCCTTGTCGATGCTGTCACCTGTACGCCGCCTTCTGTATCGGTATACCATCCCTCGAAGGTATACCCCTCCCTCACGGGAACAGGCAGGCTTCCCAGCGTATTACCAAAGGGAACCGATTTATCCCTTACTTCACAGGTCCCACCATTTGCAATAAAACGTAAACGATAACTGTTTTTGCTCCAAATGGCATAAAGAGGAATTACAGCACCATTCTTCTCCGTCAGATTTAATATAGATTGTCTGTCTACATATTGTACAGAGCCCGATGAAGTCAAAGACCACCCCTGAAAAGTATATCCCTTTCTGACAAAACGATTTGCATATAAATTGACGGGACTGTCATACGTCAATCTCTGCTCATCGATATTCCCTGAATCTGCACCATTTCCCTGAAAATTTATGGTATATTGATTGGCTGACGCATTTGCCATCAGTGTTACAGACGTATCCGGCATGGAAAAAGTATACGGATTACTGCTGCTGCTTTGTGATCCGCTCCATCCTGTCCAATGATATCCACTCTTAACGGAAGCAGTGACTGACACTGATGTACCATATGTCTTATTCCCACCGCCGGACACAGAAGCAATTCCAGTGCTGCCTGTCAGGGAGACGCTGTTCGTGACCGGCGTAAAGTATCGATACACTTTGCATCCATCCTTTTCTACCATTGCACTTGTACAGGAAGAATAAACATATCCTTTATAATAAGCGCCGGATGACGGATCAGAGCCGCGTGATGCACCACTTGCAGTCGTTCCCATACCCATCGTCCATGTGGATGAACCGAGCAGCGTACCATTTGCATTTCCGATACGATCCTCACAGGTAACACTCGCATTCTTTTCCGTCCTTTTGAGCATCAGATGGAGGTATATATTTGTATCCTTCTTATCCTGGCAATAATCCACCAGCTCTATCGCAGCACTGCTTCCGAAAACATTGATCAGCTTGAAGGCAGTATCTTTCGTTTGATCGGGAACATCCCCATCAAAATTAGTATTCGAAATGCCATTTCCGATCTTTACGGTTCCATATTTTGAATTCAATGATGCCGCATACAAAATACATTGATATTTATAATATTCCGGATGACTGCCGAAGCAGCTCTTTAAATCAACACTGGAAATCAGCTGCGATGATTTACAGTTTGTTGTCAGGGTTCCTGATTCCACACCGTCCAAAGATGTACTAATATACACATTTTTCAACGTGACTGTCCCTGCAGAAGCAACAGACACCGATTGTCCGGGCAGCTGCGGAGCATATCCTGTGCAGCTCAGGGAAAAAATGATCAGAAAGACGCATGCTCTGCGCAAAATCTGTCCGCCTGTCACACTTCTGTGTTTCCATGTACCGATCGTTTGGATGAATGAACTCATCCAATCTGTTAAAAATCTCTTCATAAGCATTTTCCTCTTTTCTGCGCTGTTCTGCGGAAAGTAAAAGCTTGTGAATACAGCGCGGCACAAACTACACAGGTCATTCTCCTGCTCTTTCCATAACATTGTAAAATTTTCTGAACCTGGTTTTGTACTAACTGAATTCTTTTCTGAAATTTGAGAATTCATGAAAAAAAGAAACATATCAATCACTTTTGATCAAAAGACCGCTCCCGCGGATGATATGATGCAAGTATAACACCCGGAGAAACTCCATGCAAGATCGCAATTTCACCGAAAAATATGTCATTTTTTGTATATATTCACAAAAAAAGAAATGCGTGAATAGGAATTGTTCAAAAATACCTATTCACACATTTCACACTAATCCCGCATGCCACGTATTCTGCGTGGCACACAATAGCATAGCAAATGATATTGCTTATGAAAAATGCTGTTTATGCTATATTTATTTTACTACCTTTTTTAATTCCTCTGTCAGCTTCGGTACGATCTTGTTCAGATCTCCTACGATTCCGTAATCAGCCACATCGAAAATCGGTGCAGTATCATCCTTATTGATCGCAACGATGATATCTGACTCCTCCATACCTGCAGTATGCTGAATTGCACCGGAAATACCGATCGCAAAATATACGTTCGGACGAACCGTCTTACCAGTCTGTCCTACCTGCAGCTCCTTCGGCATCCAGCCGCTGTCTACAACAGCACGGGAGCAGCTTACGGTACCGCCAATCACATCTGCCAGATCCTGCAGGATCTTGAAGTTCTCAGGACTTCCAACACCACGTCCGCCGGATACAAGAATCTTTGCATCCATGATATCAACTGTATCGGCTACTTCCTTTACGATATCGACAATCTCAACATATTTATT
>CAYYGS010000107.1:0-8099 GCA_964471335.1 uncultured Jutongia sp. | reverse complement strand
AGGGAAGTTGCCCGGATTGCATTGGAGAAGTTGATTGTAGATGGACGAATTCATCCGGCGAGAATTGAAGAAATGGTAGAAAAGGCTCAGAAGGAAGTTGAGTCGATGATTCGTGAGGAAGGCGAGGCTGCCACGCTTGAAGTGGGCGTTCACGGAATTAATCCAGAATTGATTCGTTTGTTAGGAAGAATGAAATTCAGAACCAGCTACGGTCAGAATGCATTAAAGCATTCTGTAGAGGTAGCACATTTATCCGGTTTGCTGGCAGGTGAGATCGGTGTGGATGTCAGAACCGCCAAGCGCGCTGGTTTACTGCATGATATAGGCAAGGCTGTCGATCAGGAAATGGAGGGAACCCATATACAGATCGGTGCAGATCTCTGCCGCAAATATAAGGAATCGAAAGTGATAATTAATGCTGTGGAAGCACACCACGGCGATGTGGAACCAGAGTCCCTGATTGCGTGTATTGTTCAGGCTGCGGATACTATTTCGGCTGCCAGACCGGGAGCGCGTCGTGAGACACTGGAAACATATACCAACAGATTGAAACAATTAGAGGATATTTCCAATAGCTTTAAGGGCGTTGAAAAATCATTTGCTATTCAGGCGGGTCGTGAGGTGCGCGTGATGGTTGTGCCGGAGAAGGTATCTGATGATGATATGGTTCTCATGGCAAGAGATATTTCAAGGCAGATAGAGTCTGAGTTAAAATATCCGGGTCAGATTAAGGTGAATGTAATTCGTGAATCCAGAGTGACAGATTATGCAAAATAGACACAATGGTCTGTAAAAGGAAAAAGGGATGCAGGGGGAACAATCAGTTCCCTGTGCATCTTTTTGATTTGTGCGAACTCGAGCAGTCTAGCGAAGCGTGACACTCGTGGTTTATAAGGGACATAGAAAGCGGGAAGAAGATGCAGATTATCCGAAGATCACTGATAGGCAGAGACAAGGTAATAGAGGGATCTGACAGAACGGTTGAGGACGTGCAGGACGGCGGCAGGGAGAAGACGAAAGCTTTGGGCGTGGCGCTGGACATCGGAACAACAACAGTAACCGTGTCTGTGTTTTGGTTGTCCGACAGGCGACTTGTCGGAAGCCGGCAGGAGAAGAATCGGCAGACACAGATGGGAAGCGATGTAATGATGCGGTTGATGCATTGTCAGCAGGGGAAGCAGCCTGTTCTCCACCGGTTGATTGTTCGTCAGGTGGAGGAAATGGTATTGTCAATTGTTAGTACGATCGGTGGAGAGGAATTGATTCAGAGAATGACAGTAGTAGGGAATCCCTGCATGTGTCATATCTTTGCCGATCAGGATACGGCTGGGTTGGCGGGCAGTCCTTTTCATCCGGCATATACCGGAACTCTGCACTGTATGGGTGACGCACTGGGTTTTTGCCGGATGGCGCAGACAGAGATTTTAATTTTGCCCGGAATAGATGCACATGTGGGCGCGGATGCCGCGGCAATGGCGTATGTTATTTCGAGAGAGAGAAGTTCTCCGGCAAAAAGGGAGGAGAGCTGGCTGGCTGTTGATATTGGGACGAATGCGGAGTTGATTCTGGCTACGCCGCATGGAAAAGTGGCTTGTTCGGTCCCTGCAGGGCCTGCCTTTGAGGGGATGGAGATCTCCTGTGGGATGCGTGGAGAGGCAGGGGCAATTGCGGGAGTACGCTTTGCTCCATTGGCAGGGAATGTGATATTAGATGTATTAGATGATTCATCGGGAGGAGATCTGCCTGTGCCGCGTGGAATCTGTGGGTCTGGCCTGGTGGATGCCGTTGCACAGTTGCTTCAGTGGGGACTTTTGCTTCCGGATGGTTATCTTCTGACCAGGAAAGAGGCAGAGGAACGAAAGATTCCTTCCTGTCTGGCAGAAAGACTTTGTGAGGAGGGCTTTGTCCTGTGTCAAAATCAGAGAGTAGTGATACTGACAAGAGAAGATATTCGTCAGTATCAGTTGGCCAAGGCGGCAGTGAGAGCCGGCGCGGAGGTACTGCTGTGTTCTCAGGGGATGTCGTGGCCGCAGTTGGACAGCTTTCTGGTGGCTGGCATTTTCGGCGGTCATATTGCAGAGAAAAGTGCACAGCGGACAGGGCTTTATCCGGATATAGATACGAACCGGATTGATACGGTGGGAAATGCAGCGGGGGAGGGCGCAGCACAAGCGCTTTTTGCGGAGGAGTTTAGAAGCGGGTTGGAGCGTTTTGCGGCAGAGACGGAGCATGTGGAGCTGGCACAGAGCGAGGAATTTCAGACGGCTTTTTGGAAGGCGATGGAACTTCAACCATAAAAACACAAACTGATTATGCACGAAAAACGTGCGGAGAAATGGAGAATTATTATGAAAGCAGGATTTATTGGCGCCGGAAATATGGCGCAGGCAATGATTGGCGGGATGTTGAAAAATGGCCTTCTGAAAAAGGAGGATATCATCGCATCGTCTGCGACGCGTGCGACGGCTGACAGGGTGGCAGAACAATTTGGAATTCAGACAACGCTGGATAACAGAGAGGTCGCAAAAGCCGATATCGTAGTTTTGGCTGTCAAGCCGATCTACTGCGAAGAGGTGATTGAAGAGATCCGTGATGTGATCTGTGAGAAACAGATCGTCGTTACGATTGTAGCCGGGAGATCCCTGGCATGGTTGGAGGAACATTTTGGTGAAGGGGTAAAATTAATACGCACAATGCCAAATACACCGGCGCTTGTAGGGGAGGGAATCACGGCGGTTTGTCCCGGAAAGCAAGTGTCGCAGGAGGAGACAGAGGAAGTTTGCAGGCTCCTTCGGGGCTTTGGTAAGGCAGAGGTTATAGAAGAGAGGCTGATGGATGCCGTTGTGGCTGTCAGCGGAAGTTCGCCGGCTTATGTATTTTTGTTTTTGGAGGCGATGGCAGACGCGGCTGTGGCAGAGGGGATGCCCCGCGCTCAGGCATATCGTTTTGCGGCGCAGTCTGTACTGGGGAGTGCCAAAATGTTGCTGGAGACAGGAAAGCATCCGGGAGAGCTTAAAGATATGGTTTGCTCGCCTGCCGGGACTACGATAGCAGGTGTGTGCAAGTTGGAAGAGAAAGGATTTCGCAGCAGCGTGATGGAATGCATGAGGGCCTGTGCGGAGAAATCAAGAAATCTTTAGGATTGCTTCTGTGATGATTTCCAGTCATTTTCGCTGAAGTATACACATATATATTTACTCATATCTGTTCTGTGAGAGGACGGTTTTCTATGGGAAAAAAGGGGATTCTTCCTTCATGGATTGTTCATGAAAGACAAACTTTATCTGGCTTTGCAAAGCCCGGCATGTTTGGAAGAGTATTGATTTATGTGTTTTCCTTTCTGATTATTTCCGGTGCATCCATTTATATGACATGCTGGGAGAGCCGCATGGATTCGCTCCAGATGCTGCGCAGCGGCCTGGAGGAACAGGACGGGGAGAGATGGCTGCAGGCGTTTTGGCAGGAGCCGGAATGCTTTCCGGTAAGAGAGCCGGATTCTCAAAAGACAGGAATTGGTTTGATATATGACCGTGATTCGCCGGAACAGACAGCATGGAGTTTTGAGGATGGCTATGGGGAGGGTAGAAGTTATGGAGGAAAGAGGCGGCATGAAGGAATTGACATTATGTCGTCGTCCGGTAAACGGGGAGAGCTGATTGTCCAATCGGTTTCAGACGGTGTAGTGGAGCAGTTGGGATGGCTTGAGCTGGGGGGATACCGCATCGGTGTCCGGTCACCATCAGGTTTGTATTATTATTATGCCCATTTAGATTCTTATGAAAAAGGGCTGAAAAAGGGCGATAAGATTCATGCAGGCCAGGCTCTTGGAAGGATGGGAGACAGTGGCTACGGAACAGAGGGGACGAGGGGGAAATTTGCAGTCCATCTCCACTTTGGAATCTATTACGATAATGGGACGGAGGAGAAGAGTTTGAACCCTTATTTGCTTCTTTGTATCCTGCAGAAAAAGCGCCGCTTTTTTATCAGATGATGCCGGGATCATCTGATAGGATTATTAGGATTCTGGGGTTTGAATTTCGATAGTTATGGTGACATTTTCGAGAAAAAATGATATGATTAGCAGGGAGGAGGTATGATATGCATGGAAATACAATTATGGCGTGAAATTCTGGATCCTTATCGTCAGGCTGTAGATGAATTGGTGGTGAAATTTCAGCATCTGATTCGTGAGTATCATAACCGGGGGATGTATTGTCCCATAGAACAGGTGAATGGAAGGGTGAAAAGGATTTCCAGTATTTTGGAGAAATGCCAGCGCAAGGGTGTAGGGTTGGAGGAATTGGAGGACAGGATCGAGGATATTGCAGGGATTCGGGTTATTTGCCAATTCGTGGAGGATATTGAAAAGGTCGTTGAGATCATTGAGAAGCGAAGCGACATGGAAATAAAGCAGGAGAAGGATTATATTTCGGACAGCAAACCAAGCGGCTACCGCAGTTATCATGTAATCGTGTATTATGTGGTGCAGACAATTGACGGACCGAAGAAGCTGGAAGTAGAGATACAGATCCGCACACTTGCAATGAATTTTTGGGCTACGATTGAGCATTCGCTGCAGTACAAATATAAGGAACATATGCCGGCAGAGTTGCGGGAACGTCTTCTGCGGGCGGCAGACGCTGTGGATGCACTCGACAACGAGATGGCTTCAGTGCGTGATGAGATCATGGATGCGCAGAATTCGAATCGTCTCAGGGCGAGCGTTGTCAGCGATATCTTAAATAACATTGAAAATCTGTATCATGTGGCCAATAAGCGGGAAGTGCTGAAAATGCAGGATGAATTTTTCCGGGTATATCAGGAAAACGATATTCAGCTGTTGGAAAGATTTCATAAGCAGCTGGATATTCTCGCGGAGAGCTACCGGGCACAGGGATTGAACTAAAATAACAGAATACTCTGAAAAGAGGATGAATATGAAAAAGGATAAGAATAAGATACAAAGAGCGGAACGGGGATATATTGCGTACCGTAAAAAACATACTTTTCTATACTCGACAGGAATTGTTGTTGTTGCACTGGCAATTTTTTTCCTGGGGCTATTGTTGAATGATATGTCAAAGGCAAATATATTTACAGTGCTGGCCGTTCTCTGTGTGCTGCCGTGGGCGAATCAGATGGTGTCCCTGATCATCTTTCTTCCATACCGCTCTGTGAAGGAAGAAAGATTTCAGCAGGCGAAGGAGGTAACGCCGGAGGGGGTGACGCTTTATTCGGATCTTGTCATCACCTCGCCGGATAAGGTGATGAATCTTGATTATGCCGCAGTGGGGTGCGGGAAGGTCGTCGCCCTGGTTGGAAGAAAGAGACAGGATGTGAAATATATTCAGCGGTACCTCGCGCACTGCATGCAGAGAGTAAGTAATTATTCTGTAGAGGTATTAGTGGATGAGGAGGAATTTTTGCAGAAGCTGGAAAATATACCGCCGAAGGATGTAGATCCGGAGGAGCATAAGAAGGTCGTTGGATATCTTATGTGCCTGTGTGTCTGACAGGGAGGAATGAGATGCAGACGATACGAGTGAATGCTCAGGAGGCGGGGCTGCGCATGGATAAATTTTTATGTAAATATTTTCCGCTCGCGCCTAAGAGTTTTATCTATAAAATGCTGCGCAAAAAGAACATAAAATTAAATGGTAAGAGATCTGATGGTGCGGAGCGTCTTTGTGCCGGAGATGAGATTACACTGTATCTGGCAGATCAGACGATTCATTCGTTTCGTACTGCGAAGGGGGAGTATTCCGGCACAGCGAAGGAAAGACATTCCCACACAGATACCGTACATCAACAGGGGAGCAGCAGGTCTTCGTCCCCAAAGAAGCCAAGACTTTCGATTGTTTTTGAAGATGAGGATATCCTTGTGGTAAATAAACCGGTGGGGATGCTGTCCCAAAAAGCGGACAGGAACGATATTTCCCTGGTCGAGTATCTGACGGAATACCTGGAGGACAAGCTTTGCCTTGGAGATACCGTTTTTCGTCCGGGGATCTGCAACCGTCTGGACCGGAATACAAGCGGACTTGTTGTGGCAGGGAAGAGTGTGCAGGGGTTGCAGTGGATGAACCGGCTCTTTCGTGAACGGGATCTGCGGAAATATTATCTGTGCGTTGTCTGTGGTGAGATCGCACGGGGAAGCCGGATTGACGGCTGGCTGCAAAAGGATGAGAAGAGAAATAAGGTGACGGTGCAGATGGAGGCGTCTGATGGAGCAAACCGCATTGAGACGGAATATGAACCGTTAGAGACATTTTCTTTTCATGGCGGAAGATATACGGTTCTGAAGGTACATCTGATCACTGGCCGTTCTCATCAGATCCGTGCGCATTTGCAGAGCATCGGCCATCCTGTCATTGGGGATACGAAATATGGATCAAAGGAAGTCAATCAGCTGTTTCGTCAGGCGTATGGACTTCGCTGCCAGGCGCTGCATGCATGGCGGCTGGAGTTGGGAAGCCCTGAATATCTGCCGGACAAGTATCGAGGGCAGATTTGGGAGGCTTCATGCCCGGCTGTGCTGCAGGAGATCTCTTCCTGCCTTTGTCTGTGACTGAGTGAAATCGTATCAATGTGGAGGTAGTTATGGCATCATGGAATTCCAGGGGCTTGCGCGGCTCTATGCTGGAGGAAGTCCTGAATATGACAAATGAAAAATATCGTCAGGAAAAGCTGGCATTAGTACAGAAGGTGCCGACACCGATTACTCCGATTGAGATAGATAAGGAGCACCGTCACATCACACTGGCTTATTTTGAACAGAAAAGTACGGTAGATTATTTAGGGAATGTTCAGGGGATACCGATTTGTTTTGATGCAAAGGAATGCGCTGCGGAAACTTTTCCACTGCAGAATATACATCCTCATCAGGTGCAGTTTATGACGGAATTTGAGGAGCAACAGGGAATTTCCTTCTTGATTATATATTACAGCAAATATGATCTGTATTATTATGTGCCGTACCGTGACATGATGCGCTTCTGGCAGCGCGCAGAGTCAGGGGGGCGTAAAAGCTTCCGGCGGGAGGAGCTTGATGAAAATTATGTGATTCGCCTGCAGAGCCATGCATTTATTCATTATCTTGAGACATTGCAGAAAGATCTGGACAGCAGAGAGGAAGAAACGTTGAATCTTTGATGGATAAGCAGGAATTATCCTGGCCGGGCATGATTTCAGGGGACAGGAAATGGATGTGTTTATCATACAAGATATTGTGTTTGATGTTGACATTGTATACTAGATATGCTAATCTTATGCTTACAGTCATTTCAAAAGAAAGTAGGTAATGTCATATGAAAATCATTAAGCGGAGCGGGACAGAGGCGGCTTTTGATATCACAAAGATTGCAGCGGCTGTCTCAAAGGCGAACAAGGAGGTTCCTACCAGTGAGCGGTTATCCCTGCAGCAGGTGCAGGAGATTTCTGATAATGTAGAGCAGATGTGTCAGGAGATGACGCATGCCCCCAGCGTGGAAGAGATTCAGGATATGGTGGAAAATCAGATCATGAATAAGCGGGCGTTTGCTCTGGCGAGAAAGTATATTACGTATCGTTATACGAGAGCGCTGGTTCGAAAATCGAACTCCACCGATGACCAGATTTTAAGTCTTTTAGAATGTGACAATGAAGAGGTTAAACAGGAAAATTCAAATAAAAATCCCACGGTTAACAGTGTACAGCGAGACTATATGGCCGGGGAAGTGAGCAAGGATATTACGAGGAGGTTTCTTCTGCCGGAGGATATTGTGCAGGCGCATGAGCAGGGAATCATTCATTTTCATGATTCCGATTATTTTGCACAGCATATGCACAATTGCTGTCTCGTCAATCTGGAGGACATGCTGCAGAATGGGACTGTCATCAGCGAGACGATGATCGAGCGGCCGAAGAGCTTTTCAACGGCATGTAATATTGCCACACAGAGTATTGCGCAGATTGCCAGTTCCCAATATGGCGGCCAGAGCATCAGACTTGCGCATCTGGCTCCCTTTGTTGACGTGAGCCGTCAGAAATTCCGCCGGATGGTGAGAGAGGAATTTGAGGAGACGGGAATCACAGCGGACGAGGAGAAGATTAACCAGGTG
>CAYYGS010000106.1:0-8156 GCA_964471335.1 uncultured Jutongia sp. | reverse complement strand
CGCTCAGACAGGCTCTCCGCGGGCATATGGCATCGAAGCCCTGCAAGGCAAAGACCTTCCTCAAAGTCTAAGCGTCTCCGCAAAATCGACATGGAGCTTCCGGGACACCTGTTGAAATGATCGGTGTGGACAGGATCTGTGGCGTATAGAAGGATCACAAGCGTATGACGGATAAGTAGGGATTATCCTACCCAGGCATGTTTTCGGGGGCAGAGGATTGATACGTTTATCCTGCATCTCGATCAGGAATATAAGATAATATTTCCATAAATGTGAAAAATCTGTGTTTCTGTGATTTCTTTCCCCTCCCATTTGTTATTCTATTAGAAAGGCCTTTCAAAGAAAATCAGGAAAATGGAGATTACTATGGACAGACAAGATTACATTGCGGCGGTAGATCAATATGCCAATACCATATACCGCATCGCCTACAGCTATTGCAAGCATTCCTGCGATGCCCAGGATATCACACAAAATGTGTTTCTCAAACTGCTTCAGTCAAATACCGACTTTCAGGATCAGGAACACATGCGTAGATGGCTGATCCGGGTCGCTGTCAATGAATCTAAAAATCTCTGTACTTCCTTTTGGAAAAAGCGCATTGTTCCGTTGGAGGATTCTGATTGCGAGAAGGCCTGCGAGCATTCATTTCCAGATCAGGAAAGCAGTGATCTGTACGATGCGGTAATGAGCCTGCCCTATAAATACCGGATTGTCGTTCATCTATATTATTATGAAGACTATTCCATACAGGAAATCGCCGGAATACTGAATCGCAAGGAAACAACAATACAAACACAGCTTATGCGGGCACGGGGGAATCTGAAAATAATGTTAAAGGAGAATTGGAACGATGAAGAATGAACAAAGCAACAAGCAACGGTATCATGATGCCTTCGATCAGATCAAACTCTCTGAGGAAGGGTATCGCCAAATCAGAAACAGGGAGGAGAACACAATGATTCCTTTTCATAAGAAAACCAAAAAACGCCTGGGATTCCAGACCGCCGCTTGCCTGGCGGCGCTAACCTTAGTATTTCTGTCAGCCAACGGCATTGCATATGCCGCAACAGGAAGCACTCTGGTCGAACAGATGGAGAAGCATATCTCCATCTATATTAACGGCAAACCCTATGATGGAGCAAAAGTAACAACACACGAAGACGAAAATGGAGATACCTTTTATACAGTATCCCTGGAAGAAAAAAAGAACCAGTCCACAACTATTGTCATGGATGAAATAGACGACGAGTCTGCAACTGTTGTCATGAATGAAACAGGCGACAAGTCTGACATCTCCATTGAGACGAATCCTGCATCATCTACACCGGAGACTAAAACGAAAGACAACGCATCTGTCTCGTATACGGCCTTAAAAACTTCGATAAAACAAATAGAAGATTCCGTCTATCTTAGCATTGAAGGACTCACCAAAAAGCCGTTTATGGTAGATATTACCGAAAATTTTGCCGATGGCTGCGCAGAGGGTACAGTGCAGATTAAAAATGTGGATTATCAATACAAGGTGACAGGAACCGTCGAAGAATATACGATTGATTTTGAGAAGGCGGACAAAACGGTAACGAAATAATCAGATTGCAGTAAATAGCAATGAAAAACGCCGCTTTTGCGTTTTCCAAGGTTGAAGTGTAATCCTTCTAAGGATGCGTTTAATGGCTCAGCTTGCTGAGACGATTTGCATCCTTAGAAGGATTTTTCAATCTAATCCCACCAAAAATACCATGTATCAGAATCCTCTAATCCCGCAGCAAGTTCCGATAATTTATACGTTCTGGTTCCCTGATCTACACGATCCACGCAAAAAGCATAATGCTCCTTCGCCGCTTCCAGACTATCCACTCCATTTAACCTCTTAGGCGCATAAAACTCCATCTCATCATGGGTAAAGACAGCCGGTATTGCACCATAAGTTTCATACCAGTACTTACAGATAGAAATCATCTCCTCCGGTGCCGGACATTCATTCCAGCCTCCCATCGGAATCCAGGCAATGATTTCCCACGGATTCTGTACCGGTATTTTCAGAAGCAGGGTATCCTCCTCCAGCACATTCTCATTAAAAGAAATATATCCGCAAAAATGATGAAGCACCTCGCCTTCTGTCTCATTGCCAATAAATTCCTCCAGCCCCTGCTCATAATCCTCTTCATAATCTTCCATATATTCCCGGAACCGATTCTGCAGCAGTTCCTTCCCCTGATCATTGCATGTCTCAATCAATTTCTTCGGGTTATAATCTTCCGCGAAAACATAATCTAACCAGTCTGTCACATATTCATCTACGACTAAAATCGCCGGATAATAACCCTTCCCGCCCCATTCCTGTAATGCCTCAAGATAAGCAGCTTCCAACTTATCCGGATCACTCCCTTTTTCAAAAACAGTATACTCACATTGAAATTGATCCACAATCTTTTTCATTTCTTCGCGCATGGTTCTTTCTCCTCTCTGCTTATATGGTCTGAATTTTATTACTTATTACTTCGCAATTATTCCGGTCTGTCATTGACTTATCATTATATTATTATAATAGCGCCATTAGTATTTTACAATATTAATCTGTTAGCCTTTTCACTTTTACTGTAGTTATTTCTCACCTAATGTATTATAATAGACACTATGTTGAAAAATGAAGGACATACAATCATCAAAAAAGCAGGAATGGAGGGATACTATGAAACATGGATTTCTAAAGGTTGCCGCTGTCACACCGGATATTCAGGTGGGCAACACGGAGTTTAATACAGACCAGATCATACAGGGAATGAAACAGGCGCACGATGCCGGTGCAAAACTGGCTGTCTTCCCGGAGCTCGTATTGTCCGGCTACACCTGCAATGATCTCTTTCTTCAGGATGTTTTGCTACAGGGCTGCCTTACCGGATTGGAGCAGATCCGTCAGGCATCCGAAGGACTCGACCTCGTGACGGTGGTCGGTCTTCCGTTCCTGTATCACAATAAATTATATAACACGGCCGCCGTCCTCCATGAGGGCCGGCTTCTGGGACTTGTACCCAAACAGCACATCCCGAATTATTCTGAATTCTACGAAGCCAGACATTTTACGCCGGGGCCTCTGGAGGTAGAATTGATTGAAATTCCCGCACTGGGCACACATGGGGAGATGATTCCCTTCGGTGTCAGAGAACTCTTTCAGGCGGTAAATCTTCCGGATTTCGTGCTGGGCATCGATATCTGCGAGGATCTGTGGATGCCGATTCCACCGTCCTGCCATCACGCCATGGCTTCTGCCACCATAATTGCAAATCTGTCTGCCAGCGATGAGACGACGGGCAAAGATATCTACCGCCGCGAGTTGGTAAGTGGTCAGTCTGCCCGCCTGATCTGCGGATACATCTATGCTGATGCAGGAGAGGGAGAGTCCACCACGGATCTCGTTTTTGCAGGCCACAATATCATCGCCGAGAATGGTACGGTTCTCAGCGAATCCAGCCGCTTTACGAATACAATGATCGTTTCCGAAATCGACCTGGGCCGCCTCGTAAGCGAACGACGACGCATGGTCTCTTTTGAGGTCTCCTCCCCACTGGAATGCGGCTATGACACAACTTGCTTTTCCTTTAAGGAAATCAATGATGTCCCATTGACCCGCTTTTATTCCAAAACACCCTTTGTACCGGGCGACAAGTCAGACCGTGACCGGCGCTGTGACGAAATCCTGAATATTCAGGCAATGGGGCTAAAAAAGCGTCTGGCGCACACGGGCTGCAAACATGCTGTGATCGGTATCTCCGGCGGCCTCGATTCGACACTGGCACTCCTCGTTACCGTCAAGGCATTTGATTTGCTTGGGCTCGACCACTCCGGTATCTGCGCCATCACGATGCCCTGCTTCGGCACCACGGACCGAACCTACCAAAATGCCTGTACCCTGACGAAAAAACTGGGTGCAACTCTGCGTGAGATTCCGATTCATGAAGCAGTAGAACTACATTTCCGGGATATCGGACAGGACAAGGATACACACGATGTGACATACGAAAACAGCCAGGCGAGACAACGCACCCTGATTTTGATGGATATAGCCAACCAGTGCGGCGGCATGGTCATCGGTACAGGTGATATGTCAGAGCTGGCACTTGGCTGGGCCACCTACAACGGCGACCATATGTCTATGTACGGTGTCAACGCCTCTGTTCCCAAGACGCTTGTACGTTATCTGGTGCTTTACTACGCAGAAACCACTCCGGAAGAGGAGCTTCGGCGCGTCCTGAAGGATATTCTGGAAACACCTGTCAGCCCGGAACTTCTGCCGCCAAAAGACGGAGAAATCGTGCAGAAGACCGAGGATCTTGTCGGCCCTTATGAGCTGCACGATTTCTATCTGTATTATATGATGCGTTTTGGATATACTCCGTCCAAAATATACCGTCTGGCATGTTATGCCTTTGATGGCATATATGACAGAGAGACAATCCACAAATGGCTCTGTACCTTTTACCGTCGTTTCTTTTCACAACAGTTCAAACGCTCCTGTCTGCCGGACGGCCCGAAAGTCGGAAGCGTTGCCCTGTCCCCGCGCGGCGACTGGCGCATGCCAAGCGATGCCTCTGTCCAAATGTGGATGAAGGATCTGGATGCCTGACACATTATTTTTTCTTACGCTTCATCATCACGGCCGCCGCTGCGATGATGACAACAACTGCAATCACGGCAATCCATGCGGTAACAGATATTGTGGAAGAGCTGGATGTACTTTCATCCGCCCCCGTACCTGCTGCCGCATTTGTATTCCCCATATCAGTCGTACCGCCTGCGTTGTCCGCATCAGCCGTATCACCTGCTTCATCCGCACTCTGTGTATCAGCCGAAGCATCTGTCTGCGCATCCTCATTATCATAATCAAAGCCGGACACGGTAAAGGTGATCGATACCGTTTCCTCGCCCGAACCATTCAAAAGAGTATATCCGCTCTCTGCCGTCTCCGGCAGGCCGTTTTCCGACAGATATTTCACCAGCTCTGCACGCCAGTGGTTCATCACCAGCACAACCATACCGCCGCCCAGATAATTCGTCTCATCCTCCATAATGGCTTCATCAAAAGAGGCTACTTTCCTCCCATTTACCTCAGCCGAGACATTCGAAAATTGAATCGTATCATTCACGGGAATATCTGTCGCTACATGAAGCTGGGAAATGTCCTTCTCCCCGCCAAAATCTGCCGCCTCCAGAGAAACGGTATACGTGCCGTTTCCCTTAATTTCTACATCATTCAGGGTGCCGGGCTGCGTCACAATCTTATTGCCATCCTTATAAAATAACTTATCCGCATTCTTCGTCCCATAGACCTCATTCTGTTCCTTTGCATAATAGCCCATTCTCGTAATCCAAAGCGTATCACATGTCTGAATGCCGAGCGTTGCATGATATGTACCCTTCGGATCAAGTTCGCGCTTCTTTTCCTTCTTCGCCGCCGAAACCGGCATTGCCGCCGTCAGCAGAACCGCTGCTGACAAAACCCCCGTCACCGCTATCCTGCTAAACTGTTTCCATTTCTTCATACCGATATATTCCTCCCTTCTTGATAGTCTGAAAACAACGCAAATTACTATGATCCAACCTTACACCAGATAAATTATTTTGTAAAGTATTCTTGTGCATTAAACGTGGCTATGCTATCATAAATAATAAGAAAATATAATCACAATCGGCAGATTTAGAAAGATAAAGGAGGACTCCTATGCGCAAAATAAATACATCAAAAATCACAGGGAAGCTTCCAAAACGGAAAAAACATCAAAAAGATACAGAATCATCACAGACCGGAAAGGGACGCAGAAAATTCCGCCTCTTCTCCTTTTCCCGCAAGATTCTGCTTCTTTGCCTGCTTCCCATGCTGATTATCTGTTTTCTGATATCATCCTATAGCAGCCAGTCTCTTTCCCGTGCCGTGGAAAATGAGATTCAGGGAGCACTGAAGATCGTGGCGATATCACTGGATGAGACATACAGCAATCTCTATAAAGGCGATTACGAAATTGGTCTGGACGGCACAGTTACCAAGGGAGACCAGACAATTTCCAGAAATACAGATCTGATCAACGCACTCAAAGAACGGACAAATTTCGATATTACATTATATTTTAACCAAACACGTCTGATTACCACGCTGAGAAACGAGAAAGGTGTTCCGGTAACCGGTACTCCGGCTGACGAAAAGATGTACAAACAGATCATGAAAAACAAGACGGTTTTCCAGCCAAACGTAACGTTATACAATAAACTTTACTATGTATATTATCAGCCTCTTGTCAATGCAGACGGTACAGTAGTCGGCGCCATCGGAGTTGCAAAGGAAGCCGCTACAGTACAAAAGACAATTTCCACGCAGACACGGCAGATCACACTGATGTCCTTCGTGATCCTGCTCATCATGGCTGTCTTTATTATATTAATTGCTACCCGCATGGTATCTGTCATGAAGTCTACCAAGCACTATCTGCATCGTCTGGCCGATGGTGAATTTGGCATTATACCGAATCAAAAGCTGATGAAAAGGAATGATGAGCTGGGTGATATCTATAATAGCTCCGTACAGCTGCAAAATGAGCTTCGCAAGATTGTTGACCACATCAAGGACTCCTCTGCCGACCTCATCCAGTCAGCCGACCAGCTGACAGATATGGCGCAAAATACGAGGAATACCGTAGATTCTGTGTGCAGCTCCATGAAAGATGTTACAGACGGCTCCGTGACTCAATCAGAAAAAACCACGGTTGCCATTGACCATGTAACCAAAATTGGTGAAGAAATCACCTATATCTCTGAAACAATGGATTCTCTCACCAAGCATGCAGGTCAGATGTCAGATGCCGAGAAGACATCCAAAGTCATCCTGAATGAGTTAAATGACTCAAATGACGAGACGATTGCTACCATCACAAATATCGCCGATCAGATCCTTGCCCTGCATGAGTCTGTCGAGTCGATCCGTTCCGCTATCACAATGATTCAGGGGATCGCCGATGAGACCGACCTCCTGTCACTCAACGCTAACATTGAGGCGGCCAGAGCCGGAGAAGCCGGCCGTGGTTTCTCTGTCGTTGCAACCCAGATTAGCAAACTGGCCGAACAGTCCAACAATACAGCAACGGATGTGGAACATATTATTTCAGATATTATCAGCGAGTCAGACAAGATGGTGTCCATGATCGATGAACTGAAGGATAAAATCCATCAGCAGCAGTTAAAGCTGACGGAAACAATAAATCAGACCGATGCCGTATCCTCCGGTATCAATAATTCCCTGGAGGATATCCAGACGATTCGCACCAAAATCAGCGTGCTGAGCGATTCCGGCAACAACATTCAGGATATCGTCAACAACCTGGCTTCGATCTCGGAGAAAAATGAAGCCACAACACAGGACACAATGGATTCTGCCATCGGCATGAGCCAGACAATGAATTCGCTGGAAAATTCCTCCGAGAAATTAAAAGGGCTTGCCAATGCCTTAGATGAAACACTTGTTATGTTTAAGATGTAACCTCACATGTATTATAGTCATATACATATCTAATGCAGGGAAGCCATGTCAGCTACAATTACTGCCAGCTGACATGGCTTCCCTGGTTGTCTTTTGTCACAACGAGACGATCATCGATGCTGTCCTTCAATTCCGTCACATGGGAAATAATCCCAATAAAGCGGCGACCACCCGCCAGTTTCTTCAAAATACGTACCGCCACATTTCGTGAATGCTCGTCAAGAGAACCAAACCCCTCATCAATAAACATCATGTCCAGCTGAATGCCGCCTCCATTCTGAATACAATCCGCGATGCCAAGAGCCAATGAAAGCGCCGCCAGAAAAGACTCCCCGCCGGAAAGCGTCCGAATATCACGCACACTGTCAGTCACGAGGGAATGCACCATGAAATCAAGGCCTTCATTACTTCCCTTCCCTGCATTTTCTATCTCCTTCAATGTCATCTCAAACTGCCCGCCCGTCATATAAGTAAAACGATGGTTTGCGGCAACAAGCACCTGTTTCAGATAATATCTCTGCACAAAGGTTTCCAGATCCATCTTATTCTGTCCCACCACCCTGCCGCTGGCAATTTCATACAGACGGTTCAACCGCACACCTTCCCGATACCCGGTACTGTGCTTCTC
>CAYYGS010000105.1:0-8256 GCA_964471335.1 uncultured Jutongia sp. | reverse complement strand
GGGGAAGTCTCTGGGAAGGAGAGAAGGGAAGCATCCAGATGGCCTACCCCGAAGGGCGTCTGCAGGTAAAGGGTGACATGGAAATCGCATCCGCCATGGAATCCCGCTACCAGGCGGGAACCCTGCAGATCGGGGGAGACCTGATCCAGAATGAGGAAGCCGCAGAAGAAAGCTTCTGCCTGGAGGCTGCCTTCCATCTGCATTTAAACGGACAGAAAGAGCAGGAATTTTCGCTGGCATATCCGGAGAGCAGCAACCGGGGAACCATAAACATCCATGAAAGCGCCGGGGTGTATTTTCCGAATCCGGTTTATGGGGATTACTTTTATGGTTTGGAGAAGGTGGCAAATGAGGACGAATTTATTACATACTGCGGACACAATGAAACATTAGATGACGGGGTATTAAACTGTGATTTCATCAATTACGGCTATTTTGAGGTAAAATATAATACTCATTTTAAAATAACAGGCGATGTTTATCAGAATGAGGAGGTGAACAGCAGTGGTAATCTGACCGTCATGGGAGATTACTTTATTGAGGAAGATAGTTTATATCATGGCAGCAATAGTACAATAAAAATCAAGGGAAATCTGTGGGTCGGCCCCAATGGCGGCATTCAACTCAATGCGTACTCCGGGTGTCTGGAGGTGGAAGGCGATTTCGAGACGACATCAAGAAAGGCAGACGCCAATTATTTTCTTGGCGGTGATTTACGGATAAAAGGTAATCTGACGCGCATGAAGACAGCATGTGTGGAAAGCATCTACATGTCCGGGACACGGCTTGTGCCATGCGGGGTGGGGAGACAGACAGTCAATCTGAATGCAGGAAAATATGATATTTATCTTGCCAGCATTGATATGACAGAAGCAGAAGAAGTGTTTTTCAAAGACGGCAGGCTTTATACAGGAGGAGTGCATGGTTGGGATAAGATAAAAAATGACCACATCGTTCTGCAAAATTCCAAGATCCGTCTGGATCAGGACGAGAGTTATCATGGCAGCCTGAATTTGGTTGAAAGCACGTGGAATTGTTATACATATCAATTTTGTGTAGACGGAACATTAGAACTGGACGATTCAGAATGCAGCCTGTTTTCCGGGAAATTGGAGATTGGTGAGAATTTTACACTGGGAGGTGCCAGCAGGCTAATCATGCAGTGTGATGGAGATTATCTCTGTGTCCACGGGGATTTTGAGACATATTTCACCGAAAGCCACAGTGAACTCCTGACATGCGGCCGTTTTGAACTGTATGGGAATTTCCAACAGGCTGGGGATGAGGAATCCTTCCTGACAAGTTCCCTGTTTACCATGGCATTCTGTGCAGAAGCGATACAGGATACCCATTTTGAATCGAAGACGTGCTATCAATTTGCCAATGTGGATCCGGCCTATGCAGGTTACCGGACAAAGGACAGCGCGGAGTTGACCGGGCAGCGTATGATAAAAAGTATCGGTGCCGGAATCCAAGGGGCGTTGGAGGAGTTAATCCTGTCGCCGGATGAACTTGTGGCGGCAGCCGGGATGGCGGCACTGGATGTATGTACGGGGAATGTTTTGGGAAAAACGATACTTGCGCTGATGCTGGGGTGCACGATCAAGGACCTGCATGATGCGACGGTAGAGCCCATTAATCGGTATGAGCGCACGGAACGGTATACCAAAGATGTGGTAACATTGATGATGACTGCCGCAGCAGAACAGTATATGGAGAAGGCAGCTGAAAAAGTCGTCGGGAAGCTTAGTGATACAGAATTCGTCCGTGGATTTGTGGACTTTGTGATGGAGGATGATTTTTTCACAGGGATATCCGAGCGGATCATACTGGCCAGAATCTATTTTGCGGAAAGTGATGCAGAAGTTTTTAAGAAGCTGTCGAAGTATCTGGATGCGGATGCTCTGGCGTACCTGATTGAGGAGATCGGAAATACGGGACTGAAGGCAAGGGACGTTGCTAAAGTGGTATTTAAATGTGCGCGGGAGAATGACGATATAATAATTAGTCTAAATGATGTAAAATTTATTCTGCGTGAGTTGAGGAACGGGATAGAAGAGTCTGTTATTGTTAATCTGCTGAGAGGAAAATTTTATTTAATTGATGAAAAAGCTTTACATCATTCGACAGTCGGAGAATTTACTTTTAATAATAAAACAGGTAAAGCTTCCAAGCTGAAGTCAGGTGGACATAGTCAGGCGAATATAGATTTTCTTGAAGAAAATAATTTGCGGTATAATGTTGTAAAGACATATGATAATGGTGTAAGAATTGGGAATGTTCCTGACCACAAAGAATCTATTAAAAAAGAAGGAACAAATCAATCATGGTTTCCTGAAAGTTGGAGCAGTGATAAAATCAAAGCAGCAGGGGAATATGTGGCAAATTTATCAGAAAATAAAGCATTGCAAGATGGGGCTATCGGATTTGGGGAATATGATGGTGTCAGAGTTGGAGTAATAAGAACGAATGGAAGGATAGCAACCGTGTTTCCGGATTCCGAAATCCAGCCATAAGGAGGGAAAAGAGATGCTAAATGAGGTGAAAAAGTTATTAGCGGAGAGAGCACTAATTCATCCCGAAAATTATCTTGAAATAGAGAAATATTGGAATTTACTGATTGATATTTTAAGTAAAGATGAAGATCAAACGATAGAAGTTATCAATCAATTAGATGAAACAGAGATATTTTATCTGAGTGAGGTTTTTGAAGATATTTCTGAGAATTTACAAAGTGAAAAATATATCAATTGTTTGAAGAGCATTGGAAAGAAATATACAAATATACCGATTGCGAGTTCAATCAAGACTGCGGAAGAGTTCTATTGGGGATGATTATGCCCCTGGAAAAGAAAAAGTAACTTTGGAACTTTACAGGTAGAAGAAAAAAATGCTGCAAAGAAGGTCACTGTGAAACCTGAGGATGGAAATTTGTCTGGGGATTCTTGGCCAGTCTGATTCGAACGGATTTCTCTGTGGGGATATCTGAGCGGATCATACTGGCCAGAATCTATTTTGCGGAAAGTGATGCAGAAGTTATTGAGAAGGTATCGAGAAGGGTATGACAAACATTTAATCTATGGTACTTTAGGAAAAGGAAAAAAGGAGTTGTAGGAGGTTCGTTATGATAGAGGGTGTTAGATATGTAAAATATAAGGGGAATGAGAGGCTAATTGAAGATTATAATGCTCTCTTTTTTGTACATAAAGAGAGAGTGATGGATGCATTACGGTCGTATTGCAAACTGGAAGGAAATAGTATAAGTGATTTTCAGAGCTGTTATTTTGCCGCTGAAATTCCCAATAAAGATGATGAGGAGTATATTGGAGAAAGTGGTGTGGCATTTTATTTAGACTATCCTGCGGTAGACAAAGAAGATGAGGGTGTTGTTATTCTTACCCATGATGAATTTCTTGAAGTTGTCAAAAGAAAATATGGGGATTATATCAAAAAGTATCCGGAGAAACAGGATAAAATCCTGGGGCGGCTGGATCTTTTGGAAAAAACACTCCCGCACTGACCGGTTAGAGGGCGGGAGAACTATTGAAATGAGGTGATATCCCATGAGAAAGGCAATAGAAAATTATTATAAGAAATTAAAAAAATACCCTGATTATTATATAGATGAAGACTTTAGTGAAGTCAGCAGAGAAATCAGAAAAAAATTCAAGTATGGTATTATTCCGATCAAAAGAACGGACAGAACGGATATATCCATTTTTAAAAAGGTCTATGGATATGATTTGCCGGAAGAAATAGACAGTTACATTAATTTGTTTTGGCATACATCAATTAGCGGCTGTGCAGGCGCTACTGAATGTATTATTTTGTTTGATGTCTTAAAAAAGGAAGGGGATGGCAGCAATGATGTCCTGTTTTATAAATTTGGTTTGATGGACCTGGCAAAAGATTGGGTAGATTCAGGGGGAGATATCCAGCGGTATATCCCGATTGGATGGTTAGGCTATTCAGGATGTAACGTGGTTTATGAAGTAAAAACAGGTAATATTTATGTGGAAGATCTAGATGTTGATGGGCTACTAGGGGATAAACCAATTGCCGGTTCTTTGAAGGAGCTTATCAATAATATGGTTCTTTGGGGATAATTCATCTGGGTGGCAATGTACGTTGAATATAATTTTAGAATTCAGAATAGCATTTGCCAATATAGAATTGAATGTATTTGCAGAAAAAAGAGGCGCGTGATGTTTTTTGAGTATGATGAATTAAAAGAATGTGTAACAGACGATTTTGAACGATTTTATCAAATGGGGTTTAATGAAGAACAGATTTTTCCAGCCATTTTAAATGAATATGAACATGGCGAAGGGTTTGATCAGGTGGAAAATGTTTGTATTCATATTTTTATATTGTTGAAATACATAGAGAGAGAACTGAATTATGATATGATAGTAGAAAGAATAAAGTTATTACTAAGTGTGGAGACTCATAATGAAATTAGAGTTGAGTTGAAAAATGAGTACACAAAATTTAGTGTTGATTTATGTGTTTTAGAACAAGTAATGTAGCATTTTGAAGAAAATGGAATCCAAAATGGGGTAATTGAACTGTGCTCCTATATCAAGACTTTTTCCTGAAAATTGGAGCAGTGATAAAATCAAAGCAGCAGGGGAATATGTGGCAAATTTATCAGAAAATAAAGCATTGCAGGATGGAGTTACCGGATTTGGGGAATATGATGGTGTCAGAGTTGGGGTAATAAGAACGAATGGAAGGATAGCAACTGTGTTTCCGGATTCCGAAATCCAGCCATAAGGAGGGAAAAGAAATGCTTAATGAGGTTAAAAAGTTATTAGCGGAGAGAGCATTAATTCATCTCGAAAATGATTTTGAAATAGAGAAATATTGGAATTTGCTGATTGATATTTTAAGTAAAGATGAAGATCAAACGATAGAAGTTATCAATCAGTTAGATGAAACAGAGATAGCTTATCTGAGTGAGGTTTTTGAAGATATCTCCGAGAACTTGCAAAGTGAAAAATATATTAATTGTTTGAAGAGCATTGGAAAGAAATATACAAATATACCGATTGCGAGTTCAATCAAGACTGCGGAAGAGTTGCTTGACCGTTCGGGACAAATTGCCATCATGCGGAGTATTGGAATGGAAAAGAGCAAAACCTTTCTTTATCTGTTTTTGGAATTGATGATTCTGATTAGTGTTTTTACTGGACTGGGAATTCTGATTGGGAGTGGGCTCCACTGCCTTATTATCAAGGGAATGAACTCTTTGTATGATGTAAAGATAGCATCAGGTATTCAGGTCAGCGAATATGTAGCAGCTGTTACGTTTTCTCCATGGATATATACAATTTTGGTTTTGGAAATCAGCAGTATAATAGCTATTTTCGTGCCACTTTTACGTATGATAAAAGCGACTCCGATTGATGTATTTGAAAAACGCTTTGTCCGGGAAAAGCAGAAGATGAAACGCCATTTTTCTGATTTTTCAAAATGCAGCTGGAAAAAACTTTTAGGGAAACATATTCGCTTTCATGATAGATTTGTTCTTGTGATTACCTGTGTTGTGATGTCTTCCTGTTTTCTTGCTTATAATTATTTCAGGGTTTTATCAGAATTCAATAATACAGAATATGAGTTTACTCTGGAGGAGAGCGGATTGGAGGAATGGGATTATACGGCATCGAAAACCACGATGGCAATGCTGTATGAGTTCCTGATTGAAAATCATCACGATTATGGAATTGATCAGAAGGCTTATCAGAATTTTGCGAACTATCCATTTATTGAACAATCTTTTGCACGTATCGTTAATAAATCAACCCGTTTATCTTATGAGAAAAACGAAGCAAATCAATTGCCGGATTTTTTGCGTTTGAGAAGAAATTCTGCCTCTTCCGATTCCTATGAGAATGCTTTATACGAAGCGGAAAATGCGATGATTCAGCAGGTGGGTTATTCTTCGGAGGAAGAAATATATGCGCTGCCTTCCATCGGGATCACGGAATCCGAATTTGATCCTTTGTTTTCTTATGTAAAAGAGGGAGCGATTAATCTGGAAAAGATAAGAAGCTTTAGACGGAGAAATACCGGAAAATGACGATGATGAGGAAGACAGCGAATCTTATACTTTGTCTATGCTATGTCTGCCGGAAACTTTTAAGAACTGGCAACTTCCGGATGAGTTGTTTACGGAAGTAGATTTTTCTCTGCGCGAAAATGCAGACGGATACCAGAAATACCATGCTTATTTGTTATTTGATGTTGTTTATGCTGGTATTTATGGGAATTGTTGCAATTGGAATTAAGTTTTACAGTAAGATCAAATTGCAGTCTCAGACAATTGCAAAATTAAGAGCCTTAGGCATGCCTTTGTCCTGGTTGGAGAGGATGATTATTTCTCAGAATATTATATATCCATTCATTGCAGCCGTTGTTTCTGTGATTCCGGTTTCCCTTTGTCAAATGCTGTTTCTCTATGTGAAAAACAAGATTGACAGCGGAGCATGGGATGGGATAACAGGGGACGAAATTCCATGGTGGCATTTTGTGCCGTTTCGGTATAATTTGTTCGGCTACCATCCTGTGCTGGTTTTGGTATTGTTGATGGGGGCTTTTCTGATTTTAATACTATTTGTCACGATTCCGCAGATTTTCTATATCAGGAAACAGAGTATTGCAGAGACAATTGATGCAGATTCTTTTTAGGGAGGATAACGCTTATGAGTAAAGTTGTATTAAGAACGAATCATTTGAAAAAAATATATGAAGTTGGCGAACAAAAAGTAGAGGCTCTGAAAGATGTTAGTGTTTCTATAGAAGAGGGAAGTTTTGTAGCACTAACAGGTACAAGCGGCAGCGGAAAATCCACACTCATGCACTGTCTGGGAGGATTGGATATTCCGACTTCCGGAGAAGTATATATTCAGGATATCGATTTGTGCAAATGCAAAGAAAAGCAGTTGGCAAAGGTCAGACGGGAGGAAATTGGTTTTATGTTTCAGAATTTCTCTCTGCTGGAAGAATTGAGTGTGAAGGAGAATATTGTTCTGCCTGTTCTGCTTGCTGGAAGAAGAGTAGATGAAGAATATATTAACGGATTGATGGAGCAGCTGGGGATTGATGACAGACAGAAGCATACCCCGGCTCAGTTAAGTGGAGGGCAGCAACAGCGAGTGGCGATTGCACGCGCTCTGGCTAATGATCCGGCAGTGATTTTATGTGATGAGCCTACTGGAAACCTTGACCACAAAACCAGCGAGGAAGTGATGAAATTACTGCATGAAATACATCATATCTATCACAAAACATGCGTGATTGTTACTCATGATATGGAAGTCGCAAAAGGAGCAGATTATATTTTGCACATTGAAGATGGAATGCTTAAGGAATAACGGGGCGTATCAAAATGTGGATTTATGAGAGGATTGTTCACAATTTCCGTATATTTTGTGCTATAATGTTCTACATGGTGTTGCTTCTCTGAAAACATAAATCGTAATCGGAGGTTGGAAGTGAGATGTTATTAGAGATTAAAAAAGACAATCTTTAGGATTTGGAAAGAAAGGACAAACTTATGAAACATTGTGGAACTCAAAGGTTAGAGACTGATAGATTGGTTTTAAGAAGATATGTGAATGAAGATGCTGCGTCAATGTATAAAAATTGGGCGTCGGATAAAGAAGTTACCAAATTTTTGATGTGGCCAGCCCATTCAAGCCAAGAAGTAAGCCAAGGTGTGACAGAAGACTGGGTAAATCAATATTCCAACGAAAGTTACTATCATTGGGCTATTGTACTGAAAGACAATGGAGATGAGCCGATTGGTGATATTGCTGTAGTAGATATGAAAGAAAACATTTCAATGGTACATATCGGTTACTGTATTGGAAGAACTTGGTGGAATAGAGGAATTACGTCAGAAGCCCTAAATGCTGTTATGGACTTTCTATTTGATGTAGTAAATGTAAATCGGATTGAATCAAGACACGACCCAAGAAATCCCAATTCGGGTAAAGTAATGAAAAAATGTGGAATGAAATATGAGGGAACTTTACGTAGCTCTGATTGGAATAATCAAGGAGTTTGTGATGCCTGCTATTATGCACTATTAAAATCAGAACGCTAACTTAAAATTTAGTGGAGGACATTCACATGAATTATGAGCAATTTATCATAGAGATTCAGAAATATTGGGATTTGCGTGACAGAGGCTTGAAAAAACAGGCGAACCATTTTCTCTTTGCCTTTACGAAACAATTCAAAGAGGATGTC
>CAYYGS010000104.1:0-8314 GCA_964471335.1 uncultured Jutongia sp. | reverse complement strand
ATGATATAATGATAAGCGGACCGAGCATGCTTGCTTGTGAGGGCGCAACATGATCAGGAAGCGAAGCTTCATGATATAATGATAAGCAGGTCGAGCATGCTTGCTTGTGAGACTGCAACAACATCACAAAGCAAAGCTTTGTGATGTAATTTGGCAAATCGGGCATCAGAAGGGAAGGGATCATATGTTGAATATAGCTGTATTATCAGATATACATGGCAATTATGTTGCTCTGCAAAAATGTTTAGATTATGCACTAAGTATAGGAATAGATACATTTATCTTTCTTGGTGATTATCTCGGCGAACTGGCGTATCCTCAGAAAACAATGGATATATTGTATTCCATAAAAGGAAAGTATAAAAGCTTTTTTATCAAGGGAAACAAGGAAAATTACTGGATCAATTATGAGAAGGAACAAATCGGCTGGAAAGAATATGACTCAACTACAGGCAGTCTCTATTATACCTATTATAATTTAACCGAAAAAGATTTGCAGTTCTTTAAATCTCTTTCCGTGAAAGAAGAACTTGAATTCGACAATTTACCGCCGATAACAATCTGCCATGGTTCCCCCCAAAACGTAAATGAAAAATTGCTGCCTGACAATGAAAATACACTTCGAATTATGGAAAATAATCCCAACGATTATATTCTGTGTGGACATAGCCATATCCAAGGCAAAATAGAACATAACGGGAAAACCGTTCTTAATCCTGGTTCCGTAGGTGTTTCCCTGCATAGTAACGGCAAAGCGCAGTTTATGATATTAAAAGGAAGTCGGGATATGTGGGACTATGAGTTTATCAGTCTGGAATATGATATAGAAAACGTCATTGCAGATTTACATTCTTCTGAGTTAAGTAAAAAAGCCCCTTATTGGTGCAAAGTCTCAGAAAATTTACTGAGAACCGGAGAAATATCACATGGCACCGTCCTGGCAAGAGCCATGGCACTATGTAAGGCTAAATTCGGAGAATGTAACTGGCCAAATGTGCCGGAAGAATGTTGGGAACAGGCCGTGAAAGAAATGATACTTTTTAGCAACTGTAAATCATAGCCTCATTTCTTACACAATTTATAATCTTTTCTATCTTCCTTATTATAATCAAGTTTTATTTTTACACAACTTAACATTTCACATTTTTGTTGTTGCAGGAATACGCTCTATTACATAAAAGATTTCCTTTTGTAAAAAAGGGCAAAACCAGCGTTTTGCCCTCCAAGAAATCCTTCGGATTTCTTGATTACATACCACAACGTTGCGAGCAATTTCCTATTAGATAAAAAGAGCAATCACAACAGCAGACATTAACTGTGTGCTTTGGAATAAAAGCTTTATTAAAAACATATTGACATCTCTAGACTATTGTGATAGTATAGACTATAGCAATAGTCCAAGGAGGATTCGTATGACAGAAAAACTTTTTGACAGCGAAGCAAAGGTTATGGAAATCATATGGGCAAAAAACCCGATTTCAGCAAAAGACATCAGCCTGATTGCTTCTGAGAAGATCGGATGGAATAAAAATACGACATATACCGTGATTAAAAAACTGGAAGCCAAGGGATTTATTCGACGTGAGGATCCGGGGTTCATCTGCACTCCTCTTGTGTCACAAAGTCAGGCACAAAAGCTTGAAATAGCCTCTCTCGTAAAAAAGATTTTCGGAGGATCCCGCAAAGCCTTATTTTCGGCTCTGCTTGAGGATGAAACCTTAACGGAAGAGGAGATCCGTGAACTACGTAAATTAATTGAAAAAAGGTGACAAATATGCTTCAGGAAATATTTTATTGGGTATTCAATATGAGTATAACGGCATCCATAACCGGGGTGCTTATTATGCTGATCAGATCAATAAAAAAGATCCCAAAAAGATTTGTCGTGTTTCTTTGGTTGATACCTTATTTAAGGATGACAATTCCTTTTGGCTTAAACAGCCCATACAGCCTGATGGCGTTGTTGTCCCGAATGGCAACGAAAACAATTGTTGTTTACCAACCGACAGAAGATCTGTCCTTTTCCATGATAAACAGTGTTATGGCAGCAAATAGCTATTTCCCGATCACCTATAAAGTAAACATACTGGAAAAGGTGTTTGGCGCTGCCTCTGTTATATGGATCATTGTATTTTTTGTGATTCTTCTTACGCTGACGGTTATTTATTTTACAACACTTCACGAAATAAAAGACGCAACGCATCTGCGTGACCAGATCTACCTTTCAGATAAGATTATATCTCCTGCGGTGTATGGTACGATAAAGCCCAAAATTATTTTACCCGTATCCTATAAGGACAAAGATATCAAACTCATTATACTACACGAAAAAATGCATATCCGCCGTGCTGATAATCTATGGCGAATACTTGCGTTTCTCATTGTGGCAGTACATTGGTTCAACCCGCTTTGCTGGATCTTCCTCAAACTGTTCCTTGAAGATCTTGAACTGTCCTGTGACGAGCATGTACTTATAAAGCTGGGCGATCACCGTGTAAAAGAGTACGCCCGATCGCTATTGGAAAGCAGACAAAACATAACTGTCTTTGCCTCTTCCTTTGGCGGCGCAAAACTCCGAACACGAATTGAAAATATACTGTCTTTTAAAAGGATTACGTGGTTTTCATTGACAGTATTCCTCTCATTTATCGCCACAATTTTCTATGTGCTGCTGACAAATGCAGGATGAAAGGAGAATGCATATGAAAAATAGACACTATAACGAGTTTTATTGGCTTTCCTGTATTGGCGTTCTGGCGGCTTCCTGTTATCCTCTTTCTATGGGGGTGCGGGTTATAACGGATATGATTGCTAATGGAACTGTTTTGAAGGAAAACTATCCGAAATACATCATTCCGTACACCCCGATCTGCCTTGCTGTCTTGATCGGTGTCCTTTTAATGCCCTTATGCATGAAACTATTCAAGCAGTTTGCACAGGTTGGCGGCTCGGTTGCGGCAACAGGAGCGTTCTTTATCCTTGAAATGCTGTTTGAAAAAAAGATTGTTGTAACAACAACGGAGGAAACCGTTACAAAGCTTGAAGATTGGCAAATGTATATGTGCTATATACCGCCAGAAGGATGGGGTAAGACGGAAACGACATACAAAACAGAAACAGCAGTCGAGATTTTGATGGGAGAATATAATCCGGCATTTAAGCTGCATTTTTATATTATTTCCGTCGTTCTGATTCTTTCGATATTGAACTGTTTCTATGGATTTGGTCAATTAATAAGGACGGGCGAGAAGAAACGCCTTAAATCTTTGATTTTGCAGTCTGTTTGTTCGTTTGCTTTTCTCGGACTTTGTATTCTGGCCTGCTTTACGGCTTTCTGGAGAGATGGGAGTATTCAGGTGTCTCCTCTGTCTGCCATTTTGATGACTTTGTTCTTTGTTCTTCTGGGTATAACGGTAGGTGTCTTTGTAGGCTCGTTTCTTTTGGGAAAACGAAAATTTGTTTCCATTTGGATTCCGGCGATTGTTGCTTCTGTGATGACACTTGTTATGTATATCGGCGAAATGATCTTATTACACGGACATCTGTATCGTTTTGGCGAGGGATTCCTTTTTAACAGCATACCCGGAATTATTCTTTCTCCTATAGATTTGCTCACCATCGTGATATCGGGAGGTATCACTTCGTTAGTCTTTCGTTGGCTGACAAAACAAAAATGGGAAGCCTGATTTTTCAAGCTTCCCAGAGTTTAACTCAATGCACAAAATGGCGCGAAACCCGAACCATCACAGTTCGATTTCGCGCCATTTAATGCGGAAGATGGGACTTGAACCCACACGGCGTTGCCACCACTAGATCCTTAGTCTAGCCTGTCTGCCAGTTCCAGCACTTCCGCATGCTGTGCATATGCTCTGTACATGGATACGATACCATTCCAAAACATACACAACGAACGTGTTATATATTACCATTTATTTTGCATCTTGTCAAGTATATTAACAAATTTTCTGTAAATTTGTGATATTACCTATATAAAAAAGAAAGCACCCGCAGATAAACAAAAGATCTGAAAGTGCTTTCCCTGTAGTCTCCTTATTTCTCTACCTGTTCGCGCTTAATCTTCTTTGAAGTTGTCTTTTCAAACTCTTTCTCCCGCACCACAAGGTTTCGGATCGTCTTGGATGAATTGACCGTCAGATTGATTTCGTCGATATCGGCCTGCAGCTGCGCCTTGATATCCGTAACACCTGCATGCTGTGCATATTCCTCATTCGGAAATATTTCTGCCGTTATGACGCCATCCACTGCATATACAAGCACCTCTGCCACCAGCAGATTATCTGCAAATTTATTCTCCAACTCCTCCGGCGATACATTTTCACCATTGTCAAGAATGATCAGATTCTTCTTTCTACCCGTGATAAAAAGCCATCCTTCATCATTCTTGTATCCCAGATCTCCCGTCCTGAGCCATCCATCCTCTGTCAATGTCTCTGCCGTCGCCTCCGGGTTCTTGTAGTATCCCTTCATGACAGAACCGCTCTTTGCCTGGATTTCCCCGTCTACGATCCGGACCTCACAGCCGCCTACAATTTTTCCTACTGATTCTTTGACACTTTCAATATCCTCGCGGGCGGTACTGATACGCGGAGAACACTCCGTCATTCCGTATCCCTGTGCAATCTTAACGCCAAGCTCTTCGAATTCTTCAATCACTGCAGGACTCAGATATGCGCCTCCACTGTAAATAATATCCAACTTGCCGCCCAATGCCTTTTTCGCAACGGCCTGCGGCGGCACCCCCGGATTTTCCTTACATGCCGCCTTGATCTTTAGCAAAAGCGACTGGATGATCATAGGCACCAGCAACATCTTATTCGGCTGAAAGAATGCAATATTCCTCCCAAGATGCATCATACTGTCATTGATCGCAATAATCGTACCATAACGAAGACTCAGGAAAATATCACAGCCCAGACAATATACATGATGAATCGGCAGAACAGATAAAAGGACATCGCCCTGTTTGCTCTCATTCTCCTCACAGAAACAATTATCAATCAGGTTGCTGTGTGTCAGCATTACGCCCTTGCTCTTACCCGTCGTACCGGAGGTATAGATGATCGCTGCCAGATCCTCCGGCGCGGGCTCCTTCTCCGATGATTTGCCACTGTATTCTGCGATAATCTCCTCCATAGACTCAACACCATCTACCGACGCAGTGCCATCTATCTGAATAATAGTATGTACCTGCGGGCAGAGACTCCTGACAGCTTCCACGAGAGGCGCCAGCTTACTGTCATAACAGAATACCGTGACATCTGCCCTGTTGATGCAGTCGCACATATCCTCCGGTGCGAGCTGGACATCCAGCGGCACAATGACATTGCCAGACACGACCGTACCAAAAAGCGCTGTCAGATACGAAACCGATGTCATTCCTGTCACTGCGATATGAATCGTCCCGCCACCTGTTTTTTCCTGAATATAAGCTCCCACAGCATCGCACCGTCTGCGGAATTGTGTAAAGCTGACATCCTCTATTTCCTTCTTCTCACGTGTTCTGATATACGGTGCCTCTCCGTATTCCTCCTCTGCATGATATAGCAGATCACGCAGTGTCAAAGTATTCTCCTTTTTCATAAAACCCCATTTCTGCCGGCATAACCACCGGCTGTCAGCACACTGACAGTAAAATGCCAGACGATTTACAGTGACTTAATATACTCTATCGCATCTCCCACTGTTCTCAGCTTCAAAACCTCCTGTTCATCCACCTCAACATCAAATTCATCCTCCACCTCTCCCAGGAAGGACATAAACATATAGGAGTTAAACCCCAAATCTTCGATAAAACGGGAGTCCTCTGTAATCTCTCCCTCCACCTCTACATAATTTGCAATCAACCCTTTCAACGTATCCAACATGATCATTCTCCTCCTTTTTCATTCCATGACTAAGACATTACAAACACTTCGACACCCTAATCATTCCATCAATGTGCTGCATTAATCATATTACGATTCATAATAAATGGCAACCTCTAAACCAATTTCAGCACATCACGCATCGATTCATCACAATGCTCGATTCCGGAAAAGAGTATCCTGCAAATATAATAATAGATGTTGTCCATTTCCTCCTTACTTACAATCCCATTCCGATGCTCGAAATAAAAATCAAGGCCATTATCCGTAGCCCGGTGCATAACCGTCAGATAAATCGGCTGTGCCGCCACTCCGTTTGAATACCACATCGTCTTATAAGAGGCCGGCAGCTCCTGCCGGTTTCCATTCTGTCCGGACATCGGCTGATACGTCAGAGAAATGCTCTCATAGCTCTCCCCCCGTTCCAGCTTCAACGCCTTCGCCCTCTCCATCGTATACTGGATCGGATCATAATTTGCATGACGGAAAATCGTATTCTGTGCATGCTGGATTTTATGGATTCCGTCAAGGAATGTATCCTCCGGCTCTACGATTGTCCGGCACGGGAAGAAGTGAATCCTTGTCCCGCCGGATTTCGTCTCTAACAGCGTTCCCCGACGTGCAACTGTCGTTTTAATGGAAATATCCTTCTCCTCATCATTGAAAATCGAGAGAACCGTGCGAAGTCCCATCATCAACAGACATACCATCGGAACATTTTTCTCCGCGCAAAAATCCATTAATTTCTGTGAAGAATCTGCTTCCAGGCTGTAAACAGTAATCTGCGCCTCATTACTTCCGCCAACGACAGAACAGCTGCGCTTATCCGGATTACCGCTCTCCTCTCTCGCCTTTTTCAGCCTCGTATTGCCTGCAAAGTCTGTATACATCGGCTCCGGCTCCTCCAATACACTTGCCCAGTACTTCTGATCTTTCTTATATGACTTGCTGTCCGGATATTCCAGATCCTTCTTCAGACATTCAATATAGGACTGCATCTCACCCGGCATCTCCACCTGGTCAGGATACATTCTGGCACAATAGATCTCCAGAATATCACGCAAAAAGATAAAAAGAGAACTGGAATCCATTGTCATGTGTTGAACATTAAAATAAATCCCGTTGTATCCGTCCGGCATCTGTACCATGATCGCACGGTTCAGCGGCGAATCATACATTTCAAAAGGTATCTTCGTATAATCCGTCAATCGGCTGTGAACATCCTCCTCCTTCCAGTGACGGTAATCATGAAGTTCAATCTCACGCGTCTCCTCCGGAACAATATACTGCCAGATCTCATCCTTCTTATCTTTATGAAAGCGGAGACGTGAACTCTCACATCTCTGATATGCCTCATAAATTGCCTTCCGCAGCATTTCAAAATCAACATCGTACTGTATATAAATCCCCGTACCAATGTTCAGCACCTGCGGCGCCTGACATGTCATCACCGTATAAAAATGCATCTTTTGTGCCGGTACAAGAGGATAGCACTCCCTCTGTACACCCTGAATCTTCATCTTCTTCATTACTTCCCTCATTTCTGCCACATCGGCGGCACATTATCAACAATCAACATATTGCTCCAAAAAACCTTCCAAACCTTCCAGATAAGTCTCCCTATCCTCAAAAAAAGCTGCGGCATGTCCTGCCCCCGGGATCCATAAAATCTCCTTCGGCGCACGGCATCTGTCATAGTTCTCCTGCGTCATAAACGTCGGAACAAAATCATCCTCCTCTCCCGCCACAAAAAAGATCGGCGTTACTGTGCTCTCCATCGCCTCCAACGTGCTGTATTCAGAATAACCGTAGCCTGCAAATATTTTACTGAGCAGACTCGTGAGATTCATCAGCGGAAACTTCGGGATATGATAATCCCTCTTGAGAATATGAGAAAAAACTGCCTCCGGAGATGTGAAACCACAGTCTGCCACTGCCGCTTTCACATTTCCCGGCAATTCCTGAAAGCCCGTTGTCATAAGTACAGTCGATGCTCCCATCGAATCTCCATGAAGCACAATCTTGATCTCCGAACCAAAACGCTTAACAGCATATTTGACCCATTCCAACAGATCATAACGGTCGAGAATGCCAAATCCGATATACTTCCCCTCGCTCTTTCCATGAGCCCTGTTATCTATCATCAGAGCGGAATAACCCATCTCATAATAAGCCTTTGCCACCGCCGGACACTCACTAAATGCCTTGCTGGTATAACCATGCAGGCAGATCACCAGCTTATCAGACGGTTCTTCTGATTCAATATAATACCCATGGAGCTTTAAGCCATCCCCGGACATGATACTGACATCCTCATAACCGATCTCTTCTGCCCATTCCTGCCCTTCATGAATTATTTCTTTGTAAGAGATCCATTTATCGCCCTCACCCATTTCCTCCTTATCCACCATCGGCTTATCCTTGCGCAG
>CAYYGS010000103.1:0-8360 GCA_964471335.1 uncultured Jutongia sp. | reverse complement strand
GTAATACAAAGGTACGAAAGCCCGCCTGCCATCCCGCATCACAGCACATCATGATATCTTCCTGCGTCAGACGATACCGCCTGACGCAGGTATTGCTCCGCCGGATTCCACAGTAATAACAATCATTCCTGCAATAATTTGTATACTCAATCAAACCGCGGAGAAAGATCTCCTTACCGTAAACCTCATCGGTAATCCGCCTCGCCTTTTTCGCCGCGTAGCCCCGCAGTTCCTCATCCATACCGTCAATGAGCTGCTCCCACTGCTCCTCATCCAGGGCTTCCTTCTCCTCCAGAGAATCAATATATCCCCTAAGTTTCTCCTTCATATCATATATGCTCCCAAACCTGCGCCGCTCTAATTTGCAGCCAACTCCAGCATCTTTTCCAGCGGCTGCTTTGATCTCCCCATAATATCCTCCGGCATAATCATTTCCGGTTCCATGCTTTTCAGCGCGTCGCGCAGCCCCTCCAGCGTGATTCGTTTCATATCAGGACAGATCTGCTGCTCCCGCACCGGATAAAATTTCTTCTGCGGATTCTTTTGTTCCAATTCATAAAAGACGCCCGTCTCTGTACAGATAATAAACTCTTCTTCCCCGCTATCCGTGGCATAATCAATGATCTGAGATGTACTTCCCACGAAGTCCGACAGCTGCAAAACCTCATCACTGCACTCCGGATGCGTCAGCACCTTTGCTCCCGGATGCGCCTCCCTAGCCGCCAGCACCTCCTCCCGACGAATATCATTATGAATCGGACAGTATCCCTCATGAAAGATAAATTCCTTCTCCGGCAGCATATCGGCTACATAATGCGCCAGATTTTTATCAGGGATAAAGAAGATCTCCCTCTGCGGAAGATTTTTCACAACGGTAACTGCATTGGAAGATGTCACACACACATCGGAATGCGCCTTGATCTCCGCAGTGGAATTCACATAACACACCACCGCCGCATCAGGATGCTCACGGCGTACCTGCTCGATTTTCTCCACATCCACCATATGTGCCATCGGACAGTCTGCCTGCGCATCCACCATCACGACGCGTTTCCCCGGATTCAGCGCCTTCGCGCTCTCTCCCATAAAAGACACACCGCAGAACACGATGGTCTCCTCCTTCAAACCAACAGCCAGCTTACTCAAATAATAGGAATCGCCCACATAATCTGCAATGGCCTGCACATCGCCATCAACATAGTAATGAGCCAAAATCACGGCATTCCGCTGCTCCTTCCACTGTGCGATCTCCTGCTTCAAAGCCTTCGTATCCTTCTCATTCATAAACAATAATCCTCCATATTCCTTACAGCGGACGCAGATTTTTCAGCGACAGGTCAAGAATTGGAGCAGAATGCGTCAACGCACCGCTCGATACATAATCCACTCCTGCCTCAATCATCCTTTCAATATTTTCCCTTGTTACATTCCCGGAACACTCTGTCAGCGCCCGTCCATCAATAATCTGTACTGCCTCCTTCATCTGTTCCGGCGTCATATTATCCAGCATGATAATGTCCGCGCCTGCCTCAACTGCTTCCCGCACCATATCAAGATCCTCGACTTCTACCTCGATCTTATGTACAAAAGAGGCGTATGACTTTGCCATTTTTACAGCCTGGGTAATACTTCCGGCCGCTCCGATATGGTTATCCTTCAGCATGACGCCGTCTGATAGATTAAAACGGTGGTTGCTGCCTCCTCCTACCTTAACCGCATACTTTTCAAAAATCCGCATATTCGGCGTTGTCTTACGCGTATCAAGCAGCGTCGTACGGCTGCCCTCCAAAAGCTTCACGATTTCACGGGTATACGTGGCAATGCCGCTCATTCTCTGGAGATAATTTAAGGCCGTGCGCTCTCCTGACAGAAGTGCACGAATGTCTCCCGCCACGACAGCAATAAGCTGTCCCTTCTTTACCTCATCCCCATCGCAAGCTCTCCTGTCAAATTCCACGGAATCGTCTAACAGTTCAAACACGCGGCAGAAAACCTCCAGCCCCGCGATGACTCCATCCTGCTTGCAGATCAGCTCCACCTGTCCCTTCCGGTATTCCGGCATCACACAATTGGTGGACAGATCCTCGCTTGTAATGTCTTCCTCCAACGCCATACGGATATACCGGTCTGCATTTGTCTTTAACGTAATTGGGTTATTCATATACTACCATGCCTTTCCAGTGCCTGCCAAATTCAATCAGGCATCATCAATTTTTCCACTGGTCAATCGCATCCCTGACCAGCTTATGATACTCCTGTTCCAGCTGCTCGGATTCCTCATAATCAGCCGCTCTATATATCTTTTCTATCTCCACAGGCTCCCTTTGCCCCAGGCCGCACCGCTCCATTTCCGCAGCGGCCCGCCCCGCAAACACCATAGATTCCAGAAGTGAGTTGCTGGCCAGCCTGTTTTTTCCATGCACTCCATTACACGATGTTTCTCCCACCGCATACAGCCCTTCCATCGATGTCCGGCTCGACAGATCTACCCGGATCCCTCCCATAAAATAATGCTGTGCCGGCACGACCGGGATATACTCCTTTGTGACATCATACCCCTCCTCCAGACATCTCCTGTAAATATTAGGGAAATGACTCCGTATCGTCTCCTCCGGGATCTTCTCCAGGGAAAGCCAGACATACGGCATATCATCCTCCTCCATCTGCTGGTGGATCGCCTTAGTCACCACATCACGCGGTAAAAGTTCGTCTACAAAGCGCTCTTTCTTGCGGTTAAGCAAAATCGCCCCCTCACCGCGGACAGACTCAGAAATCAGAAATCGCCTCCCCGGTTTTTCTGAATACAGAGTCGTAGGATGAATCTGTATATAATCGATATGCTGAAGCTCGATTCCATGACGGAGAGCCACAGCCAAAGCATCTCCGGTGATATGGCGAAAATTGGTGGAATGACGATACAATCCACCCAGACCGCCGCTTGCCAGTACAACATACTCCGCCTCTATCGCGAAAACCTTCCCCTCCGGATCACGGATCACCACCCCGCGGCAGCAATCATTCTCACAAAGAATATCGAGCATCATCGTATGCTCCCGGATCGTGATATTATCCCGCTCCTGCGCCTTCTTCAAAAGCTTTCCCGTGATCTCCTTTCCTGTGACATCAGCATGGAAGAGAATACGCGGCCTGGAATGGCCTCCCTCTCTGGTAAATGCAAGTTCCCCCTGCTCCTGTTCAAATTCCACTCCATATTGGATCAGATCCTGTATGACATCCTCCGAGGAACGCAGCATCACATCAACAGAATCGCGATCATTTTCGTAGTGCCCGGCCTTCATCGTATCCTCAAAATAGCTTTCGTAATCCTCTTCTCCGCGAAGCATACAGATCCCGCCCTGCGCCAAAAAGGAATCGCTCCTATCCACGTCTTCCTTTGTAATCATCAATATATGATATCTGCTCGGAAGCTTCAACGCGCAAAATAGCCCAGCGGCTCCGGTCCCCACAATGACCACATCTGTTTTTTTCTTCATGCTTTTACCCCTTCTTTCTCAATGTTGAATACTCATCTGAAATTGAGAAAGCATTCATAAATCATTTAAAAGGAACTTTCAGGCTTCCCGCTCTACTTTATCGAAATACTACAATGGAATGAAGTCCTGCACCAAAATTGATACTCTTAACCAAAACCCGGATCTCTGCCACCCCGGAATCCCTCTCTTTCAGTTCCACATCCAGAGCAGACGGCCATTCATGGACACATTCTGCTCTCTGCTCTCCGTTCACATAGATCTGGCACTCTCCCCAGATTCCCTCAAAGTGGAGCGTCGGCAAATTTCCGTTGATATGCTCCGGTATACGGGTACGTATCCTATATATCGCATATTTTCCTTCCTGGTCCTCAAATATTTTCGGTACGCCGGATTTGTCATCCACACGCACATCTACCCAGGAATTCATATCATTTTCATCCACATGCATATTAACATCCGGCCTCTCATCAAAGAGCACTGATGTCATTTTCCACCCCGCCAGATATTGCTGCTGAATACTCTTGACAACAGCCGGCGTTTTCCTCGACGAAAGCGGGATCATCAGCGTTCCAAAACCGGCTTCCACGGAAGCCGCCGATACCACCAGCTGACTGGCGCCCTTCTGCGCCTGGATAATCGCCTGACACCGCCCGTGAAACAGGCTTCTGTGTCCCGATGTAAAATCCTCATGACTTGTCGGATCTCCATTGCAGGTGCCCAGGATCAGACCTCCCTCAACTGAGATATCCACTGGGAAATCAGCATCCGGGACTTCACGTCCCTTGTCATCCACTGCTATAATATTCACGGGAATCGCATCTCGTCCATCGTTATACATTCCTCTGCGCCACGGCATGATTTTCAAACGCGATGGCTCTCCCGATGTGATTTTCACATCATGTGCCACCTTCATGCTATTATGATATCCAATCAACTCAATGTAGCCCGGTTCATAGGGAACTGTCCACTCTGCCTGCTCCGTGATCTCCACCTTCTGCCTGCCATATGATTTACGGTTCACAATCAGCTCTGCCTCCTCACAGTTCGTGTGAGACATCACACGGATCGGCTCTCCCTCCCTGCCCTTATGATTCCAGTGCGGAAGCACATGACATACCGGCTTCTTGCTAAAGATCGTCTTCGCCATATAAAATCCGTCCTTCGCAAAGCCACAGGTATCCATCAAGCCAAAATAAGAGGAAACAGACGGCCATGTATATGGGGCAGGCTCTCCCAGATAATCAAATCCTGTCCACATGAAAGCGCCTGCAAGATATTTTCTGGACATAATATCCTTCCACGTGCCGCGGATCGTATCCCCCCAGTCAGAGGGATGATCGTCATAACAGGATATCAGGTGCTTCTCCTCATCATCTGCATAACAACCGCGTACGGAAAAAGCAGATGTCGTCTCCGTGGCAAGTATCGGCATTTCCGGATGTTTCTTATGGAAATCATCATAGACCCAGGGCTGATAATTAATTCCACAGACATCCAGCGCATCGACCGCACTGACTTCGGAATCAATCCCCCCATTCATGGCAGCCGTAATGAAACGGCTGTCGTCCAGATTCAAAATCTCCTGGCGCATCGTCTCTGCCATGCGCCGCCCCTCCTCTGTCGATTGCAGCGGTTCTTCGTTAAATATTGACCACATAATCACCGAAGGATGGTTGCGGTCCCGCATCACCATGGTGCGAAGCTGGTTCAATCCCTCCTCTGACGTCTCAAAATTCCTGTTTTCATCAATCACAAGCATTCCCAGCTTATCACAGGCATCCAAAAGTTCTTTATTCGGCATTCCGTGGGCACAGCGGTATGCATTTGAACCCATCGTCTTCAAACGCTCAATACGGTATTCGTGAAGCGCATCCGGTACTGCCACACCGACTCCGCCATAATCCTGATGATTACATGTCCCGAACAGTTTCACAGGACGCCCGTTCAAAATAAATCCCTTCTCCGGATCCATAGCAATCGTACGGAAGCCGCAGACCGTCATATCAGAATCCACTAACTCATCTTCAATAAATACTTTCGTAATTACCTCATAAATATTAGGATCTTCGATATCCCATACTTTGGGATCCTCGATGGTAAACTCTGTCTCAACCTGAGATTCCGCTCCGGCTTCACAGACCACTCCCTCATTATTGATATTGACTTCCAGCTCCTGATCAGGATCTACCAGCGTCGTAGAAATCCTGACCTCCACATCCTCCTCTGTCTGATTTATAATATTGGTGTAAAGATTCACCCTCCATGTATTTTCCTCGATTTCCTCCATACGGATTGAGAGCCCATACTGCGGAATATGTATGGGATTTTTTATATTCAACCAAACATGGCGGTAAATTCCCGCTCCCTCATACCACCAGCCCTCCCAGACGCTGGCATCCACGAAAACTGCTAATACATTTGGCGTGCTGCCAAAATGTGCCCTGTCCGAAATATCAATCTGAAACGGCGTATAGGCAGAAAAACTCCGATACATCACAGAACCGTTAAAATATACGACTGCATTTGTGGCCACACCCTCAAATTCTATCGTCAACTCCTTGTCGCGGTATTTCTCCGGTATAGCAAAGACCTTACGGTACCATGCCTTTCCCGCCTGCTTATAGGCCCAATCTGCCGCTCCGTCTTCGGAAAAAGGCTGCCGGATCGCCCAGTCATGTGGCAGATCTACGACCTCCCAATCTCTGGCATCAAAATCCTCCTGTGGCACACCGGGACAGGAACCGGCCTTTGATGTGCTGTATATGAAATTATGCGTTCTCTCCTCCGCTATGTTACATTCCCCTAGATGAAAGCTCCATCCCTCATCCATCGACATGACGATCCTTGTACTCATCTATAGAAACCCTCCATTTCCCTCTTGCTGCGAACAAAATATCATTTTCCCTTTTCGCTTCTACATCCCCTTAAATATTATCTTCTTAACAGATATTATCACAAAATCTAATTTCTCTTTGCGGGCAGTGTGACCGTCACAACTCTCTCCAGATTGTCCTCCTCCCTCCAGTCAAAAAGCGACACTTCCGTTGTCTCTGCCTGTTCCTCCTCGTCTATGGCAATCAGATAATTTACCATAACCGTCGTTCCACCAGGTATCACGCTTCTGCAATCATCTGCCATTCCCTGGTCATCATGGTAGTAATCGATCCGATAGGAAGCAATATATTCCCCCTTTTGATTTTTCGCCTCCAGAACGGGCTCCCGCATCGGTTCACTGTTTTTATTTTCCACAGGAACGGTAATCAGATAATATGCGTTATCAAAATCCGAATCAATATTCTGCTCCTCAAACAGTACGTCCTCCGGCGAGACAGACGTAATCGCTGTACTCTCCTTCACCGCATAATTCTCGATGTAAAGATAATCCGTCTTCGTCATCTCATAATACACCGCAATGCCTGCAAACTCTACCACAATAAGGATCACAAGAATCCCCTTAATACCAAGTACCCGGTAAACCCATCCCAGCCCTGTAACCAAAAGGCTGATCGCATGACTTAATAAACTCATCGTTACTCTCATTTCTGCATTTTTGGACACGACACCTGATAGCTTCCCCTCAGATTCGTATTCTGATATGCGTCCTCATCATAATTATAACTGTTGACAAACAATTCTTTAAATTCATTCTTCTTTACCAGGAAAAAAATCTCTCCCGATTCATATTCAAACCCATCGCTGATTCCCTGCTCCTCCTGCATCTCATAATCCAGCCCCAGGTTTTTCTCAATCGTATAATTATTGATCGCCTCCAAATATTTACCGTCTTTTGTCGCCGCATAAGGAGTCATATGAATATCATAAAAGTTCGGCCAGATCTCCCCCTCCGGCAATTCCGAAATCTTCTTGATCTCTCCTGTCTCCACAAATACACCGATCTCATATGGTACGCAGATCACCTCAAATCCTTTCGGAATTTTCCTCCAGGAATGCTTCTTGTCCCGATGTATCTTCTTCGTCTTAACGGTAATGGCATACGAAACCATATCCTCGCCAGCACTGCCTGCATCATAACGAAGCACCCCATCCTCAATGACATCTACCGTCGTATCTGCGATATTCTCAATCTGCTTCGTCTTTGTCCTGTGTGAAAAAAGGAACGGTGAAACGGTCATCGGCATCAAAAGCAAAAACAGAAGGATAAAAACCATGATTTTATTTTTATATTTCTTTGGCGCCACACGCTTTTCCAAAGAGTTCTCTGTCTCCACATGCTTTTCCAAAGGCTTTTCTGTCTCTACATGCTCTTCCAAAACCGTCTTCGACTCTCCGTCAGGAGGAGATTCCAATTCACGGTCACTCCCACTGTATCTGCCACAGTAGGGACAGAGCCCGCTGTATAACTCATGGTCAAATTTCTTATGACAAAATTTACATTCTAATTTCATATTTTATTCCTTCGGTTTTTCGGTCTTGCCACTCCTGCTTTCTTCCTTTTTCGCATGAGTGCACCTCAAAACCTTCGGTTTTTCGGTCTCGTCACTCCTGCTTTCTTCACTCTTTCGCATGAGTGCACCTCAAAACCTTCGGTTTTTCGGTCTCGTCACTCCTGCTTTCTTCACTCTTTCGCATGAGTGCCACCTCAAAACCTTCGGTTTTTCGGTCTCGTTGACACTCATATAGAATCATAATTGCGGATTTCTCTGTCTGCAAGCAGACAGGAAATCTGCAATTATGATTCTGCACTCATGCTCTATCGTTCAGTATATCATTTTTATTGTTGTTTGACTAGCATATTTTGAAGGATTGTTGTTTGAATTTATTTTGATTTAGATGCAAAAAAGACATTTAGGACAAGCACCTCTCACATGGAACATATAATCTTTATATTCTTTTTCCATATCTTCT
>CAYYGS010000102.1:0-8408 GCA_964471335.1 uncultured Jutongia sp. | reverse complement strand
CGGAATCGTAAACACCGTCAATGGAGCGAGCCGACAGAATCACATCGGCCTCCATCTCCACCGCCCGCAACACCACGGCTGTATCTGTAGAAAAATAAGGATGGCCCGTGCCGCCTGCAAAGAATGTCACAACGCCCTCTTCCATGTACTGGTTTGCCTTATCCTTGGAAAACACCTCCGTAAAGGAACTGCACTCAAAAGGTGTCATGACACATGTCCGGATTCCCACAGAGCGAAAGATCTCTGACACGTAAATACAATTCATGACCGTTGCCAGAGTGCCAATCTGATCTGCCTTCGTTCTATCTATATTCTTGCTGGTTCGCCCGCGCCAGTAATTGCCGCCGCCGGTCACGACTCCCAGCTGGATACCATCATCCACAAGCTCCTTCACCTGCTTTGCAATCCCCAGGCAGGTCGCCTCATCGTATCCTGTCTTATTCGGCCCTGCCAATGCTTCTCCGCTGAGCTTGAGTAATACTCTTTTATATTTTGCCATACTTCTATTTCTCCTCGAAAAAGTCTTCCAGGTCTACACCGGCATAATTCAGAGAGCAGTAACCATCCACAACGGCTCCCGTATTCACCTGAATAGATTTTGCCTTGATGCTGCCTTTGACAATCGCCGTAGAATCTACAGTCACCGGACCATTGACATCAATATTGCCCTTGACAGCGCCTGCAATCGATGCAGAAGTTCCCGTAATATCTCCAATAATCACCGTACCGGTTGCCACAGTAACAGAGCCCTCGCTCTGGATATTACCCTCCAGCCTCTTGGTATCGACCTCGACATCAGATGCATTGACATTTCCGGAAATATGTCCGAAGACAGAAAGCTTTCCCCTACATTCCACATCGCCGGTAATCGTACCCATGATCTCAAGGGATCCACTGGAAGAAACACCACCGTTGATCATCGTTCCTTTTGTAATGATGGTCACATCTGTATCAGGTACCTCTGGAAGTTCCACAGGCGCAGGAGCCTTTTTCTCCTGATCATCCTCCTTCTCATCCCCGGCTGCTGCCTTGAGAATATCCTCAACAGAAAGATCAGAGTCCTCTTCCTTCTCCTCAGCCGACTGGGAATCTGCTGTCTCCACAGCATCAGAATCTTCCTGCTCCTCTGCCGGCGAATCGCTGTCAGCTCCGCTCTCTCCGTCTGAATCCTCTCCAAAAATCTGGCTCAACAGATCCTGATCCACGTTTGCATCTTCAAATTCACTCATATTACCTTCCTCCTCACTTTCTGATGGCTTGTTTCCTTTTGTTTCTTCCGGTGTCATGTCTTCCTTAAAATCTCGAAAGAATCCCATACCTGTTCCTCCTTGTCATTATCCCACAGAATCATAAGCTACATGCTGTACCAGCGGTGTTTTTTCCGTAATCGGAAGCAAATCATACTCCGCCTCTTTCAATTTGCGGATCAGCTCCGGCAACGACTTTGCTGTGGCCGCCTTTTCCCTTCCGTCATGCATCAGCAGCACTACATTCTTTCCCGCCGCCCTCACATTTTCTACCGCATGGGAAACCAGCTGGCTGGACGTATAACCCCGTCCCGTGGCATCGTCGTTCTGCGCATTCCAGTCAAAGTAAGTAAGCTTCTGCTCATTCACATACTGAATGCATTTTCTCATCGGCACCTCACTCACCTTATTGCTGCTTCCTCCCGGAAAACGGTAATACCTCGGCCGGATTCCTGTCGCCTCATACAAAAAATCACTGATGCCCGTCACATCTGCCACAAAGGCATCCAAACCGGCATAAATGGTCTTGTACACATGAGAATATGAATGCATCCCCAGCGTATGTCCCTCCTGAACAATTCTGTTATACCGGTCCCTGTTCTCCTGCCCTGTCCTGGCAATACAGAAAAAAGTAGCACGGACATTTGCCTCAGCCAGCGTATTCAAAATACTGTCTGTATTTTCGCTCGGCCCATCGTCAAATGTTAAATAAACATTGGGACGATCCGGATCATCTGCCACAGCCTGCTTTTCCCGTTTCAGCTCTTCTTCCTTTTCTTTCAGCTGCTTCTCCAGTTCTTCAAGCTTCTGCTGCAGCTCCTTTTGGCTGTTCTTTCCCTCTTCCAGCTGTCGCTCCAGACTGTCGATCTTCTTCTTCAATATGCCTGTACGGTAATAGCTGTAACAGCCATAAGCAATCGGAATCAGGATCATCGCGGCAATCAATGAAAATACAATGCGCCTCGCCCGTATCGTCCTTCTACGTCTCTCGCGGATTCTGGCACGTCTCTCCAATTCTCTGCGTGTCATCCTCTCACCTCTTTCTGTAAAACGAAGGATCATCAAGCAACCAATCCTCCATACTGACCAAGTATAACATGTTTTTTCTATTTCGTCCAGTACAGACAAACTGTATATTAGGATATCGCGGCTTATTCCTTCGCGAGTTCATCCAGGAGTTCTCTCTTCCTCGTTCCAACTAAGAGTTCCTGATAGTACTGCTGGTACTTTTCACAGACATTGTCTGCAAGAAAGGCCGCCGCATCCGGCGAAAGAGTCAACCCCGTCACAAACACGATCATCTCCTGTCCGTTTCCAAAGGCCTCCTCCAGAAAACCAAAGGCATGATCTATACTGCGAAGCCCCTGCTCTTCCTTCTCCTCCAAGCGGTGCTGTTCGTCGAGAAATCCCGTCTTTGCATGCGCAAAGGCATCCTCTGCGTCGTCCGTATCCTCCGGTATCCACTGCTGCCAATCGGCAATCCCTTTCTCCCGCAGCACGGCGGTGTGACGCTCCAAGAAGCCAGCCTCTTCTTCCTTTCGGCAGGCCTCCCGCCGCTCCTCCGTCAGCTCCCGGTAAAGACGTCCGGCCGCCGTCTTCCCTTCCTTCAGTCTGCGCTGGTACTCCCGCAGAAAATCATACCAGTAATCCGTCTTCTCCTTCTCTTCCCCCGCCTCATGCAGAAGCTGTACCAGACCATCCAGCAGCAGATTTACCACACTGATCCTCTCATCTAAACCTGCCTGATGCAGTCTGGTATAGACAGAAGTCTTTACCCTTCCCTGCAGAATATCCGGTATCCCGTAATCATCCTGATATTTCTGATACAGGTCAAGGTAGGCGGCCACATCCTCCGCCACATCCTGATGACGCAAAAACTCGTACACCGTCTCGCTCGTCACGGGAATCCCCAGCCTCTCATTGACATACAGAAGCTCACTGAAATCCTCCCATCCTCTTGCTGTCACAAACTGCGCCCCATCCACATCTGCCTCAATCCGGTAAAAATTCCCCGGCCGCAGCTCCAGATAACTCAGCAGAGCCCCGTGAATCCCCTTCTCCCGCGCATATTCACGCCACACAGAATAATCTGCTTCGACGTCCATCATGCGTACGCGGTCGAGCGTAACCAGGTCAAAATCACGTACCGATTTATTGTACTCAGGCGGATTGCCGGCCGCAACAATGATCCATCCCTCCGGCACGGCCTGATTTCCAAATGTCTTGCACTGCAGAAACTGCAGCATAGCCGGCGCCAGTGTCTCCGACACGCAGTTAATCTCATCAATAAACAGAATCCCCTCTTTGACTCCCGTCTTCTTCCGCCTCTCATAGATGCTGGCAATGATTTCACTCATCGTGTATTCTGTGACAGAATACTGACTCCCCTCATATTCCTCCTGCCGGATCATCGGCAGTCCCACCGCACTCTGTCTGGTATGGTGCGTGATCGTATACGCCACCAGTCCGATACGGCATTCCCTTGCAATCTGCTCCATGATCTGCGTCTTTCCGATTCCCGGCGGTCCGATCAGCAGCAACGGCCTCTGGCGAATTGATGGGATCACATAACGTCCATCCTCCCCCTTGCACAGATATGCAGAAACGGTATTTTTTATCTCCTGCTTTACTTCCTTTATATTCATTGCCTGTGCTCACCTCCTGTCCTTTCCTGCTGCGTCACCCGTGTCTTCGGCCGCGCATTTCCACTGCCGGAGAGTTCCTCTTCTTCCAGCCTGAGTCTCATCGCCCATGGCGGAACCCCATTCTCCTCATAGTCCCTCAGAAATAAAAACGCCGTCTTGTACGCCGGCTTCCGCCGGGGATAAATTCCCTTGCCGTCGGTAAAATATAACAGACCGCACAAATTATCAAACGCCCCCTGTGAAAGCCTTTCGTCCACATAGGAAAATACCGGTCGAAAGTCGGTCCCTCCCCCGCCGCAGATCTCAAACTCCCGGAAAAGACGTTCCATATCCTCCTGACTCCGCACCACGTCTTCCCGCTGAACCCTTTCATCACACTGCAGCACCCAGATCCTGGCATGGCAGAAAAATCGGTCTCTCTCCATCAGAATGTCAAACGTCTCCTGTAAAAATCCCTGCACCAGATCTCCGCTCGTAGAATAGCTTGTATCTACCGCCACCACAAAATCCTGTATCCGGTTGACCTCCCTCGTCTCCATCGATTCAAGCAGCGGCATATTGCCGTATCTCTCCAAACCATACGTATAATAGGCAAGGTCAAATTCCTCATCACTCAAATGAAGCTCCTCCCGGAAAATCGAAAATTTTCTCAAAAATTCGCGATAACTCCTTCTTTTCCTGGATGCCGCCATCTGTGCCTGAAAAAGCTGCTGCCCCTCCTCTCTCTCGTCTCCATTTCTCTTCTGTTCCAGCTGTGTCTGCCGCGCTGTCTGATTCCATCGGTTCCTGACCGCCAGAGACATCTCCTGAGAGGAATCCTGCGCATCTCCCGGCCAGTAATGATGATCATCCGCAAAAAACTCCTGATACAGTTCCTGTACCTCATCCTCTTTCTTTTTCATCAAATAGCGGTATACGACGGCCGCACTGACCGTCTCCTGCTCCAAATCCCGATATGTCTGCTGTCGAATCCAGCCGACAATCCTGCGAATACACGTCTTGTCCATCTGATCCATCACATATTCTACCGTAATATCACAGGCCACCTGCCAGAGCAGCTTGTCCCTCCCGCCGCGGATCCACAGGTGTCCGAACAGGCAGTGCAGGATCGAATGCAAATAGAGACGATTCAGATATCTGTCATTTTTCCGGAAAAGCCGGATCAAAGATTCCGGTGGATAATAAAGAAATATGCCATCCGTCGCCGTCGTGACGAGCTGCTCCTGCGGGGCAGGGCGCAATCCGGAAAGTGCCGGCCCAAAATGGCGAAGTTCCAGATATAACGCGTCCCTGACATAAGACAGGATCTTCTCCGACATCTCCGCCTCCCACTCCGACTGCGTCTGTATATGCTGTCTCATGAGCACACTCCTCCCTCATAATCTATCTCTCCATTCAGATCGACATCTCTCATCACTTTGATGGTACAACGAAAAATTTGCAGGCTGATCTGGCAGTTAATTATGATTTGTTACATTGCATTAGTCCTCAAACAAATATCTCCTCTTTCCGGCCTCCGCCCTCTTGCTCTGCTGCCATCCAAGCATCCACGCTGCCCCCTCTGCCCATGCACACTCGGCGGCCAGCCGGATTCCCTCCTCTATCCCCTGCCCGGAAAGGAGCGACAAAGAAGCGATCTGCTCTATCCCTTCCAGATCCCTGGAATCGATCAGTATCCTCATCAAAGTCCTGTCATGCTCACGGAGATACCCCTCATAAATCTTCCTGGCCCCCTCCGTCAGAGCGACAGGATAACGCAGGCGGTCAACCGCCATACGACACAGCGTCTGCTCGCTCTCCTCTGCACAGGCCTGCGTAAATACGGCATCATACTGCGGCAAATCCACAACACCGTCACGGACACACTGTCTGGCACGAAACCCCTCTCCCGTAATATTTAGTGCAAAAATGTGCGCCGGCCCTATCAAATCATGCACTTCATAATACTCCGGAAAAAACAGAGCTCCCTCCACGCCGGCCTGCCCGCAAAATTCTACCTGCACATCACCTGACCACCGATCCAGAAGCTGCTTGAGTCCCGTCGGCGCCAGAAAAGAGGAACGAATCGTCAGCTTCTCCAAACTGGTACAATTCATAAACGCATCACTCCCGATGGAGCGAAGTCCGGCTCCCAGTTCAATTTCCCTTAACTGGCGGCAATTATAAAAAACAAGATCGCCAAGCTTTTTGACAGAATCCGGAATCACAACTCTCTGAATATAATCCCCGAAAAGCTCCCTCTTATGCGGAGAAATCTTCTCCTGACAGGACGCTGCACGGGCAGAATCGGCGAAACAATAATCTGCCAGCTCTGTAACCGGCAGCCCCTCGACAACATCCGGAATCACAACAAAAGGGGATGAGCCATATCCCCGCAGGATGCGGGCTCCCCCCTCCGTCGTCTCATTCCAGCAGAAAAAATAATCATCCATTTCCACGTCCATCCACTTCCCCGTTGTCAATCATTACAGCCGCCGTATCACTGGCATTTTCTATCCCTGAAAAAGACATGCCATGTGCAGATACCACCATATAAATCAAGCGCCCCGCCAGCGTTCCAAGCGTATTATTAAACATATCATCAAATTCAAACAATCCCAGCTTAAAGACAAGCTGAATCACCTCTATCGTCAACGATACCACAAATCCCAAAGCCACAACCTTACGGCCAGAGGCCCTGCTTCCACTCTGATGCAGCAGATCACTCAACAGGATTCCCAGAGGAACAAATAATAAAATATTATCCCTGATCTCCCGCATAAGAAACCTGTCGCCCTCCAGCGCATACCGATATTCCCACAAAAAAGACAGTTCATATTTCATCTGCGGATACGGATGCCTGACCATCGTCAGAAAGATCAGCGCCGCCACGTACACTGCCAGTGAAAGGAACAGGAAATGGCGGAATAACCGCTCCACTCCGGAATGTTCTCCCTCTGCCGGCTGCCACACAGTCTTCTTATATATCGTTTTCCCTATCGCATAGATCGCCATCCATAAAAACAATACCCAGATATAATAGGTATCAATCCATGCCCACAATTCTGATACTCCCATAATTTTTCCCTTTATCTGTTTTCTGAATCCTTAATTGATCCTATTCTTTCCAGATCCTTCTCCTGCTATGCAGGCGGGCTCTCTTATTACCAGGGCGTCTCATCGCCCTCGTAATATCTGCATCCAGTTTACAGGATTTTCCAACCGATTACAAGCCCGGATGCTCCTTAAAATATTCGATCATTTCAAAAGTCAGGCTAAATCCGTCATTTTGCACCGGGATCTCATCCCTGTGGTACCACGCCGCCATCGCAAGCTCCTCCTGGTCCATGCGGATCGTATCATCCCCCTCCAGATCGCAGAAAAAACCAGCCAGCAGATTCCCATCGATCCCTCCCGGCTGACTCTTATAATAGCGGATATTTTTCACCTGCAGACCGACCTCCTCCCAAACTTCTCTGGCCACTGTCTGCTCCAGCGTCTCCCCAATCTCGGCAAAGCCTGCCAGCAGCGCATATCCCTTATAATCCCTGCCCGCATATTTTGACATCAAAATACGATCCCCATGAATCACACCGATAATCACTGCCGGAGCAATCCCCGGATAAATCATATGATTACACGCCGGACAAAAAAGCATGCGCTCCTTCTCTGAATGCTCCAGCGGCGTACGGCAGCGGCCGCAGAACTGATGATTTTGATACCAGACATACAGATGCCAGCCAGTCATCACCGCAAAAGCAGACACTCTGGGAATGTCTTCCCTGATCCGTCTGAAATCACGCATCGCTTCATACTGAAACGCCGCAGGCGCAACATCTGCCATATCCTCCTGATACAGATAAAATCCCCTGTCATCAATCGAAAATAAATATTGTAGTTTATCTGATCCCATCACATCCGCCAGCAGCCGAAACGTCGGCAGTATAATCTCCTCTTCTGACTCCCTCCACAACAGAATCTGTCCGTCATAAAAATTCAAAATAAAATCTCCATCCTGTACCCTGCGCGGATAAAAACTGTTGTCAAAACGATGTGGTAAAATATCCTGAATCATAGTAATCCTCCTGTATTATTTCCCCCACTCACTCTGAAAATAAGCTGTCAACATCTCAATCTCTTTTCGTGCAAAACTATTTCATATTTCTCTGCAAAATATCATATATTATATCAAAATCATTCCAGGAAACAATTTTCATGAAAACAAAGAATATAAGCAATTTAATTATTGCCATCCTGATTCCTATCGCCGTTGGGTCGTTATCTGCTCTGTTCAGCGGAAATATGTCATTATATTCCACAATAAACAAGCCGGCTCTCAGCCCTCCGGGCTTTCTCTTTCCTATTGTGTGGATGATCCTTTATATTTTAATGGGCATATCATCATATCTCATTTATGAATCCGATCACCCGGACAAAAGGAAAGCCTTAAAAACTTATACCATTCAATTATTTTTCAACTTTTGGTGGAGCATAATTTTTTTCAGATTCTCATTATATGGATTTGCGTTCGTATGGC
>CAYYGS010000101.1:0-8447 GCA_964471335.1 uncultured Jutongia sp. | reverse complement strand
GTCGGATGTTTTTGCGCTGCTGTAATCCGTGACGGGAGTCTCGGTGAAGAAGAGACAGCCCAGTGAGCCGATGTGATTGAGCTGGCAGGGAAGACTGTGCCGTTTTATAATTTGATGTACTGCTGAAAAGAAATGGTCTGCCTTATCATTCAGCTGGGTATAATATTCCGGATGGTCGCGCAGGAGGGACAGCTGTGCGATGCCTGCTGACATGGCAATGGGGTTGCCGCTGAGTGTCCCCGCCTGATAGACGCTGCCTGCAGGCGCCACCTGCTCCATAATATCGCGTCTGCCCCCATAAGCGCCGACTGGCATTCCGGCGCCGATGATCTTGCCGAAAGTGGTCAGATCGGGTGTCACGCCGAAATATCCCTGCGCACCGGTAAGGGACAGACGGAATCCTGTGATCACTTCGTCAAAGATAAGAAGAGAGCCGTAGCTGTCACAAAGCGATCGAAGCCCCTGCAGAAATTCCTCCTTTGGCAGAACGACTCCCATATTGGCGGCGACAGGTTCGATGATAACGGCGGCAATCTCCTCACCATAGTTTTGAAATTGATGGCGGATGCTGTCGAGATTATTGTATTCAGCCGTCAAAGTATCCTGCGTGCAGCCCTTTGGTACGCCGGGACTGTCCGGCACGCCTGCTGTCATGGCGCCGGAGCCAGCCTTGACAAGGAGTCCGTCAGAGTGGCCGTGATAGCAGCCGTTGCATTTTATGATCTTATCGCGTCCTGTGTAGCCTCTGGCCACACGGATCGCACTCATGACGGCTTCCGTGCCGGAATTGACCATGCGGATCAGATCAATCGAGGGGACGATTTCACATACGAGTTTTGCCATCGTCACCTCTGCTTTTGTTGCGGCGCCAAAACTCAGGCCGCAGGTACAGGCCTCCTGTACAGCCTTTAATATGGCAGGATGGTTATGACCCAGAAGCATAGGCCCCCAGGAACCGACATAATCAATGTATTCCTGCTCGTCCTCGTCCGTGATATGGCTGCCGCTTGCACTTTGGATGAAACGGGGTGTACTGCCGATCGAGCCAAAGGCTCTCACTGGGGAATTGACGCCGCCGGGGATATATTTTACTGCCTCGGCGAATAGCATTTCTGATTGATTCATTATCCAATTCTCCCCTCCTTCATGAAGCCGGCCAGATCCTCGGCGAAATAGGTGATATAGATATCTGTACCGGCGCGGTATGCAGCCGTTGCCGTCTCACAGATTACGGCATCTTCATCAATCAGGCCCTGACGGCCTGCCGCCCGGATCATTGCATATTCGCCGCTGACACTGTAGGCAGCTACCGGAACCTGTACGGCATCCCTGATTTCCCGGATCAGATCGCCATAAGCCATCGCAGGCTTGACCATAACAATATCGGCCCCCTCATCAATATCTGTCAGAGCTTCCTTCATAGCCTCCCTCCGGTTGTGATAATCCATCTGGTAAGTTTTTCGGTCGCCGAATTGGGGCGTTGAGTCGGCCGCATCACGAAAGGGGCCGTAAAAGGAGGAGGCAAATTTCACGGCATAGGACATAATGGGCGTATTTTCATAGTGATATTTGTCCAGCATTGTCCGGATGGCCATGATCCGTCCGTCCATCATGTCGGAGGGGGCGACCATGTCGGCACCTGCCTGTACCTGCGACAGTGCGATCTTAGACAGGTATTCCAGCGTTTTGTCATTGTCTACACTGTCTCCCGAGACAATGCCGCAGTGGCCGTGAGACGTATATTCGCACATGCAGACATCCCCGATCAGATACATTTCCGGATAGTGCAGTTTCGCCTCGCGAAGGGCGTGCTGGACGATGCCGTTCTGGGAATAGGCCTCACTGCCGAAGGCATCCTTGTGGCCGGGTACTCCAAAAAGCATGATTTTGTTGACGCCGCATTTCAGCAGTTGTTCGATCTGTTCCCCCATTCGATCCGTACTGTAGCGGTATTGGCCGTACATCGACAGGATCTCCTGTTTTTGATTTTCTCCCTCTACGACAAATAAGGGATAGACCAGGGAGGAGGGATCCATTCTGGTTTCCCGTACCATTTTTCGCAGGCGCTCGTCGAAGCGGAGTCTCCTTCCGCGCTTTGTCAGTTCCATGTCTATTCATCCTTTCTGATATTTATTTGCTCCGTTCTCAGGTATGCCGCCATATCCCGTACAGCAGCGTGATCTTTGCCGCCGGAACTCAGGCCGATGATGATATCGCCTTTCTGGACAATGGCCGGAAAGAAAAAATCACATTCTGTCTGATCGGAGGCATTATTAACGGGAATCTGTTTTGTCCGGCATTCCCGGTAAATCGCATGATTGACCTCTGTATCATTCGTGGCGGCCAGAACAAAAAAGCAGTCATCAATCTCGCCGCTCTGGTATTGTCTGCGCTGCCAGGAAATATTTTCTGTTGTATAGCATGGTGGCAATTCCTCTGGAATCTCCGGTGCGATTACCGTGATTTGGGGACGGAAGGGAAGGAGGGTATCGATTCGGCGTAAGGCAATCGTGCCAGCGCCGTAGACGCGTATTTTTTTCTGATCCAGAGAGATAAAGAAGGGAAAATAACAGGTATTGTTTTTCATCATAATCCTCCTCAATCTCCATTCTTTCTTGATAATGAACGCCCACGGCGTTCGCCTAAAATTCGATGCCCTTTCTGGCCTTGATTCCCTGTTGGTAGGGATGCTTCCTGCAATGGATCTCAGAGACATAGTCTGCTGCGGCAATCAGGTCAGGAGAGGCGTCTCTTCCGGTTAATACGATTTCTGGCCTGTCCTCTTTTTGGGACAGCAGGGCAAGGAGTTCCTCATGTGGGATAAAATGTTCCCGGTCAGCTACCAGAATTTCATCCAGAAGAAAAAGACCATAATTCCCCTTTAAGAGTTTTTGCAGCAGGAGGCGGAAATATTCTGTGTAATGGCGTGCTGCTCGTTGGCGTGCTGCTTCGTCCATTTGGGAAGTGAAGCCGAAATATTGTCCGGACGGTAGAAAATCGATCCGGTCAAGATTTGACAGCACTGACAGCTCCGATGAGGTATCATTCTTTAAGAACTGACCGATCAGTACATTGCCGCCGCTTCCGGCAAAACGCATGGCAAGTCCTATCGCGGCTGTTGTCTTTCCTTTTCCGTTTCCCGTATAAATGTGAATGAATCCTCTCATAGCTGTACTCATGCTCCTAATCTATGGCAAATCATTTTATTGCCTTCTTAATCGCCTCAAAGCTTTCCTTGCTGATGACATGTTCGATCCGGCAGGCATCCTCTATGGCGATCTCCTCCGAAACGCCCAGAGAGATCAGCCAGGAAGAAATCCACTGGTGTCTCTCATAAATCATTTCAGCAATTTCGCGGCCTGCATCGGTCAGGTAGATAAAGCCCGCATCTGTTACCGTGATTTGTTCCTTCTCACGCAGATTTTTCATGGCGATACTGACGCTGGATTTCTTGTAGCCAAGCTCATTTGCGATATCGACAGAACGTACCACGGGGAGCTTCTGGCTTAATATTAAAATGGTTTCCAGATAATTTTCTGCAGACTCATTTGTAGTCAGGGACATAGTTATTCTCCTTTTTTGTTTATTGTTCCCAATATTATATCACTTTGGTTTTGTCTTTACAAATTTTAATACTTCTGAAGAATAAAAATCTCTTGTACTATTTTGTCGTTACATATATAATGGTTAGCAGAATATTTTTGGAGACATCTCTGAAACTAGAAATCAGAAACAGAATAGGAGGATTATTTTATGCCGAAGAGAACGGACATCCATAAAGTACTCATTATCGGCTCTGGCCCGATTATTATCGGACAGGCATGTGAATTTGATTATTCTGGTACACAGGCGTGTAAGGCGTTGAAAAAGCTGGGGTATGAGATTGTGCTGGTGAATTCTAATCCCGCAACGATTATGACAGACCCGGAGACAGCGGATGTGACTTACATAGAGCCTTTGAATGTAGAAAGGGTAGAGCAGATCATTGCAAAGGAGAGGCCCGATGCGCTTTTGCCTAATCTGGGCGGCCAGTCAGGCCTGAATCTTTGCGCAGAGCTTCATAACCAGGGGATTTTGGATAAGTATAATGTTAAGGTGATTGGTGTCCAGGTGGATGCGATCGAGAGAGGCGAGGATCGTATCGAGTTCAAGAGGACGATGGATGAACTGGGAATCGAAATGGCCAGAAGTGAGGTGGCATATTCGGTTGACGAGGCGCTCGCAATCGCTGATAAACTGGGATATCCCGTCGTTCTGCGGCCGGCCTATACGATGGGCGGCGCCGGTGGCGGACTTGTATATAACAGGGAGGAATTAAAGACGGTCTGTGCCAGAGGACTGCAGGCCAGCCTGGTAGGGCAGGTGCTTGTCGAGGAGTCTGTTCTGGGCTGGGAGGAGCTGGAGCTGGAAGTTGTCCGCGACAAGGATAATAATATTATTACAGTTTGCTTTATTGAAAATATTGATCCATTGGGCGTGCATACTGGTGATTCCTTCTGTTCGGCACCGATGCTGACGATTTCAGAGGAGTGTCAGAAGAGACTGCAGGAGCAGGCTTACAAAATCGTTGAGTCTGTACAGGTGATTGGCGGTACGAACGTGCAGTTCGCACATGACCCTGTTACGGACCGTGTTATCGTCATAGAGATCAATCCAAGAACATCACGCTCCTCGGCGCTTGCTTCCAAAGCGACGGGATTCCCGATCGCTCTTGTATCTGCAATGCTTGCGACAGGACTGACCCTGAAGGAGATCCCCTGTGGCAAGTATGGCACATTAGACCGCTATGTGCCGGATGGCGATTATGTTGTAATTAAGTTTGCCCGCTGGGCATTTGAGAAATTCAAGGGCGTGGAGGACAAGCTGGGAACGCAGATGCGTGCTGTCGGTGAGGTGATGAGTATTGGTAAGACATATAAGGAGGCGTTCCAGAAGGCGATTCGAAGTCTGGAGACCGGACGGTATGGCCTGGGTCATGTCGGGAAATTTGATGAGCTTACAAAGGAAGAATTACTGCACCGCCTGATTACTCCGTCCAGTGAAAGACATTTTCTTATGTACGAGGCACTGCGGAAGGGTGCGACAGTCGATGAGATCTTTGATATTACAAAGGTAAAACATTACTTTATACAGCAGATGAAGGAATTGGTGGAAGAGGAAGAAACACTGTTAAAGTGTAAAGGAGGACTGCCTTCTGATGAGCAGCTGATTACTGCCAAGAAGGACGGCTTCTCTGATAAATATCTGAGTCAGCTGTTGGAGATTCCGGAGGAGGATGTCAGAAACCGTCGTATTGAGCTTGGTGTAGAAGAGGCCTGGGAGGGCGTTCATGTAAGTGGAACACAGGACAGTGCCTATTATTATTCTACCTATAATGCACCGGATAAAAACGAGGTGCATACAGACAAACCCAAGATCATGATTCTGGGAGGAGGGCCAAACCGAATCGGACAGGGTATTGAATTTGACTATTGCTGTGTCCATGCCTCCATTGCATTGAAAAAACTCGGTTTTGAGACAATTATTGTCAATTGTAATCCGGAGACGGTGTCTACCGATTATGATACCTCGGATAAGTTGTATTTTGAACCTCTGACACTGGAGGATGTGTTAAGTATTTATAAGAAGGAGAAGCCGCTTGGCGTCATTGCGCAGTTTGGCGGGCAGACACCGCTGAATATTGCGGCGGAGCTGGAGAAAAACGGTGTGAAGATTTTGGGTACGGCGCCTTCTGTTATCGATTTGGCCGAAGACAGAGATCAGTTCCGTGAGATGATGGAGAAGCTGGAGATCCCGATGCCGGAGTCAGGTATGGCGACGACAGTGGAAGAGGCTGTGGCGATTGCCGCCAGAATCGGATATCCTGCTATGGTGCGTCCATCCTATGTGCTGGGCGGGCGCGGAATGGAGGTTGTCTATGATGACGAGGGCATGACGGAATACATGAATGCGGCTGTCGGTGTGACACCGGATCGACCGATTCTCATTGACCGGTTCCTGAATCATGCGCTGGAGTGTGAAGCGGATGCGATCAGCGATGGAACCCATGCCTTTGTTCCGGCTGTCATGGAGCATATTGAGCTGGCAGGAGTCCATTCTGGTGATTCTGCCTGCATTATCCCGTCGATCCATATTTCTGAGGAGAACGTGGCGACGATTAAGGAATATACGAGAAAAATTGCAGAGGAAATGCATGTCAGCGGTTTGATGAATATGCAGTACGCGATTGAGAATGGCAAGGTATATGTACTGGAGGCAAATCCGAGAGCTTCCCGTACGGTTCCGCTGGTATCTAAGGTTTGTAATATCCGCATGGTGCCGCTGGCGACGGAGATTATCACGGCAGAGCTTACAGGAAAGCCCTCGCCTGTATCTGCATTAAAGGAACAGGAAATACCGAATTATGGTGTGAAGGAAGCCGTATTCCCATTCAACATGTTTCCTGAGGTAGACCCTGTGCTGGGGCCGGAAATGCGTTCTACGGGTGAGGTGTTGGGCCTCTCCGAGTCGTATGGTGAGGCGTTCTTTAAGGCACAGGAAGCGGTACAGTCCAGACTGCCGCTTGAGGGAACCGTATTGATTGCAGTGAATGATAAGGATAAGGATGAAATCGTCGAGGTGGCGAAGAGCTTTGCATCAGATGGGTTCCAGATCGTAGCGACTGCAGGAACTTATGATATTCTGTCGACTGCTGGAATTTCATGCCGTAAGGTCAATAAGCTTCAGGAAGGACGTCCGAATATATATGATATGATTACGAATGGAGAGGTGTCGCTGGTTGTCAATTCTCCACGGAACAAGGATGATGTCAATGATGACAGCTATCTGAGAAAGGCCGCTATCAAGGCAAAGATACCATACATGACGACCGTAGCAGCCGCCAGGGCGACGGCAGAGGGAATCCACTTTGTCAGAAAACATGGAAGCAGTGGGGTGAAATCCCTGCAGATGCTGCATGGGGAGATCCGTGACAAGCAGTAAAAGGGGATGGCTCTGTATGCTGTGGAAGACAGTAGGAGACAGTATCAGAGAAAGATAACAGAATACGATATTATGATTTTACAGAACACCGGAGCAGTGTATCGGCAAATTGATGATATGCTGCTCCGGTTTTTTGAATTGGATTAGAGTGTCAAGAGTCTCTTTTGACACTCTGATCCGAAAAATGCTCGTAACAAAAAATTTCTTTGAAGGTATTGACAACTAATAGTAGTTAGCATATACTAATCAACGTAAGCTAAAACTTATCAGACTTTGTGTCTACGTACTGCAAGGCTGAGACATAAAGGCAAAGGTAAACCTTGTTTACCTTGCAGAAATGGAGGGAAATATGCCATTGTCAATGACAAGAGAGGGAGAAGAAAATGTGATCCGCAGGATAGGTGGGAAGGAAGAAGTGCGCCGATTTCTGGAGAAGCTGGGCTTCGTTGTGGGTGGTAAGGTCACAGTTGTTTCAGAGATGAATGGCAATATCATTGTAAATGTCAAGGACTCCAGAGTAGCGATTGGGAAAGATATGGCAAATAAAATTATGGTATAGCATAGGAATGAGGTGGAATATGAAGACGCTTAGAAATGTAGCCTGCGGCGAGACGGTCACGGTAAAGAGATTATCGGGAGAAGGGCCGGTGAAACGGAGAATCATGGATATGGGGATTACAAAGGGAGTGTCTGTCTTTGTAAGGAAAGTGGCCCCTCTTGGAGATCCCATTGAGGTGACAGTGAGAGGATATGAGTTGTCGCTCCGCAAGGCAGATGCGGAGATGATTGAGGTAGGAGGTGAAGGTTGATATGTCTGTTACAATTGCATTGGCGGGAAATCCGAACTGTGGTAAGACGACTTTATTTAATGCCCTGACTGGTTCAAATCAGTTTGTAGGGAACTGGCCGGGAGTGACGGTAGAAAAAAAGGAAGGAAGGCTGAAAGGGGAGAAGGATATCAGCATCATGGATCTTCCGGGAATCTATTCGTTATCGCCTTACACACTGGAAGAGGTTGTAGCAAGAAATTATCTGATACAGGAGAAGCCGGATGCGATTATCAATATCGTGGATGGTACAAATATGGAGAGAAACCTGTATCTGACGACACAGCTTATGGAACTTGGAATTCCTGTGATCGTCGCTGTCAATATGATGGATGTATTGGAGAAAACAGGTGCGCAGGTACATACGGATCAGTTGAGCCGGAAGCTTGGCTGTGAGGTGGTTCGGATCTCTGCCTTGAAGGGGACCGGTATACAGGAGGTCACACAGAAGGCTGTTGCCCTGGCAAAAAAGAAAAGGCAGACTGTGCCGGTTCATACATTTGCGGATGACGTTGAGACGGCCATTCACGCGGTAGAAGATAAACTGGGATCTGAGGTGCCGGAGGCACAGAGACGATTTTTTGCAATAAAGCTGTTGGAAAAAGATGATAAGCTCTCAGATTGGATTGGCCGGAGGCC
>CAYYGS010000100.1:0-8487 GCA_964471335.1 uncultured Jutongia sp. | reverse complement strand
CGATCTGCGGCAAATTCAAGCTGACTACGCCCTGGTTAAATCGTCCTTCAAACTTATAATTTCCTTTCTCATCCTTCCACGGCGTCAGGAAACTCCGGCATCCCATGCAGGAAAATACATTTCCCTCATAATTTTCCCGCATAAGTTTGGCAGAAATATAATCCGGGTACATTCTCTTCGCCGAACACTTCACTGCTAATTTTGTCAAATAATCATACTCTCCCCCCTTGAGGCAGTTATGTTCATCTAAAACATAGATCAGCTTTGGGAAGGCAGGCGTCACATAGACTCCCTTCTCATTTTTGATGCCCTCCATGCGCTGCTTCAATATTTCCTCTATAATCATCGCATTTTCTTCGACATACGGATCATCCTTATCCAGATTCAGGAACAGTGTCACAAAGGGTGACTGCCCGTTCGTCGTCATCAGCGTATTGATCTGGTACTGTATCGTCTGCACACCGGAACGAAGCTCATCATACAAACGATCCTCAATCAGCTGCTCCATCATCTCTTCCGAGAGTGTATCATGGAATTTCTCTTCATAGCTTTTACGGTATTTCTCCTTGGTCAGGCGCAGATATTTTCCAAGATGGCGCACATCGACAGACTGCCCTCCATACTGGCTGCTGGCTACTGCAGAAATAATCTGTGTCATAACGGTACAGGCCACCTGAAAGCTCTTCGGGCTCTCGATCAGCTTGCCGTTCATCACTGTCCCGTTCTCCAGCATATCCCCGATATTGATCAGACAGCAGTTAAAAATGCTCTGCAGAAAATAATCCATGTCATGAAAATGAATCGTCCCTTCCTCATGCGCCTTAACTATCTTTTCCGGCAGAAGGACACGCTTCGTCAGGTCCTTAGACACCTCCCCGGCAATCAGGTCACGCTGTGTGGAGGCAATATACGCATTCTTGTTGGAATTTTCCTCCATGACATCCTTATTGCTGTTCTTGATCAGGCTCATAATAGAGTCATCCGTCGTATTTGCACGGCGCACCATTTCCCTGGTATAACGATAGATTATGTACTTTTTGGCCAGGGCAAATTTCCGTTCCGCCATAAGCTTCTGCTCAATCATATCCTGAATGTCCTCTACCAGAAGCTTCTCCATCTTCTTATTCTCGATGCTGGCGACAATCGAATCAATCTTGTCCTCCGACACCTGTTCATAATGATCCACCTCTGCATTCGCCTTTTGAATGGCTACAATGATCTTATTACGATCATATTCCACCACTCTTCCGTCCCGTTTAATAACCTTCATCTGCAACCTCCGTATCAGATATTTCAAATATTAAAAACACTGTTTTCATCGGAGCCAGGAGACTCCTGACCGAAACAAACAGTATCAGTATAGCATCACGCCCAAAAAAAGTCCACAATATCTAGTGATTTTTTTGATAAAATTTACTAGATATTGTGGATCTTCACTCTTCTCTAAGTCCTACTGCTGTAGTCAGATAAATGACGCCTCCAGCTGCTTTTATGCGTATAGAATGCCTGTCAAAATAATCTTTTATAATAATTTGTAAAAGCAGAGGGGATACTGTAGTGTTTCTCCATATCCTGCGGGGTCACCCAGACAGCCTGTTCCCTCCCCTGCAGAAGCTCTTCCTCCATTTGCAGAAATTGCTCCCGGAGAGGAAGATCCTCCCCAAACGACGGCCGGCCTGACAGATGCACCAAATACCCCAGCATATGCCATTCCACATGTGAGAAGACATGTTCCCCGCGCCCCAGCAGTTCGATCTCCTCTGCCGCCAGCCCCCATTGCTTCAATAACTGTGTCAGCTCCTCCGGTGACAGCTTTCCCTCTCGTAATGGAAATTCCCACAGACCGGCGAGCAGTCCCTTTGGAGGTCTTTTCTGTATCAGGTATCTCCCCTGATATTCCAAAAGCAGAACCGTCTTCTCCTGCTGTGCTCTCTTTTTCTTATCCGGTTTGACCGGGTAGAAACGCGCAGATCCATGCTGTCTTGCAAGGCACCAACGCGCGAGCGGGCACTGCTCACACAGAGGCTCTCCGTTTGGCAGGCATACGCAGGCTCCCAGATCCATCCACGCCTGATTATAGCTTCCCGGTCTGTCCTCCGGTATCTTTTCTCCGATATCTCTCCGAATCCGCTTTTTAAACGCCGCCTTTGTGATATCAGAGTCATCCTCCAGAAGGCGCGTATAGATACGATATACATTACCATCTATCGCCGGTACACATTCCCCAAAGGCAATCGATGCAATAGCTCCCGCCGTGTATTCTCCGATGCCGGGAAGATCCAGCAGGCGCTGATACTCCCGTGGGAATTCTCCCCCATAGCATTCCACAATCTCTCTGGCCGCCTTCTGAAGATTTCTGGCACGGTTATAATACCCCAGCCCCTGCCACAACTTCATCAGTTCATCCTCCGGCACCTCCGCCAGCTCCCGCACTCCCGGCAGCCTCCCAAGAAACCTCCTGTAATACCTCTTGACAGCCTCCACCCTCGTCTGCTGCAACATAATCTCCGATATCCAGACATGATACGGGTCAGGCCTTCCTCCCTCCCTCTCCGGCACACGCCAGGGCAAATCTCTGGCATGGCCGTCATACCAGTCCATCAATGCCCGGCACAACTCCGTCGAAAGCCCCTCCGTAAAGATTTCGGAGGAAACCGCGTCCTCAGACCGCGCCCCCATCAGCTTCCGGCCACCTTCCTGATATCCTCCGACAGACCCGTCAGATCATCGATTTCCTGTAACGGTATTTTCGTATACTCCGACAGTTCCTCACGGGTAGCCGTCCGGCCCAGCTCCTCCGCCAGAAATTTTGCTGCCTCATGCAGAAGATTTGTCCGGGCCACAATCGTATTTTCCCGGTCCTTATTTTCATTTTGTCCGTCAATCATTGCCTCCATCGCCTGCCTGACCTCACGCTCAATCCTGTCATAGATCTGCTCAAGATCTACTTCCCCGTCCGGCCGCAAAAATAACTCCCTCCGGCTCTCCAGAAATGCCATGGCATTCATCAGCCCAAGATTTCCCTCAGCAATGATCTCCTCTTCCGGCACGCCCCTCTTCCGGTATTCTCCGGCAATTTGAATCACAAAGGGAAGCTGTCCACACAGGATATCCTCCCGCAGCCCAGTCTCTCCCCGCATAAAATCCCTCATTTTCTGAAACTTCTCATCCCTGCTTCCGCCGGGCAGCGCAGCCACCTCTCTCTGATAGAGCAGAAGATTTCTCTGTGCCTTCGTCCTCTTGGATCCACTGCCTGCATTCTTCCCTGCGCTTCCGCCTGCACGGCTGCGGGCGTCCTGCTTTTTTCCCCTCTTCTCCGCCTCAGACGGAGACGCAGCTGCGATCGGTTGCTCCGGCACGCCCTGATACCCCTCCACACGGATTCCCTGTGAGACAAGGTACTGATAGACCGCATTCATCTGTGGGCCGTCCAGTCCCATGCCATCGAGGTACTGCTGCACCTCCTCTATCGTAAGCCTGCCCTGGGAGGATGCCGCAATCGCCTTGATCTCTTCCATGCACTCTAGCAATTTGTCCTGCTCGATCATATCAATTTGTTCCTTTCTCGATGCTATGATGCTACGGTCAAAAGCCCCTTCGGGGCAAAACCGACACAAATATGTGTGTTTGCAAGCTCGCTTGCAACACCACATATTGTGTTCGGTTGGTGCGAAGCACCCTTTTGACCATAGCATCATTCTATATGCGCAAAATCTTTTATAATATTATCAATGGTACGCATATCCACCAAAAACTGCATTGTATTCTCCACCTTCACACGGTAGAAATTATTGCCGTCATAGGGATAGATCACCACCGGCACATCTTTCTTCTTTTCATGGAAGAGAAACGTTGCCACCGGCTTTTCACTCACCGGCTTCACCGAAAAATCAATCTCACGCACCGGCGCCAGATTACAGATCGCCGCATAAGCGGTAGAAAACTCATCCGCACTCACCTTGCTTCCGTTCTTTTTCACCACGAGGGTAGTCCCCCCCTCTTCATCCTCCTCATTTTTCGTCTCTTTCACAGTAAATTCGTACTTTTTATGATTGCAGTCTAATTCCATAGACTCCAGATCGTTTCCGTTCCCGGCATACAGCCTTCCGTACACATACTCCAGAGGCGTCAGCTCCAATATGGCATCCAGAGACGTATCCTCCATAATATAAACACCCTTGTCTCCACCCAGCTTCACATAATGTCCCTCTCCGGAACTCTTTCCCACAGACAGACGCAATGTTTTGAGAATATCCTTCTCCCCGTCAGAATATTTGACCAGCAGCTCACCGACCGGATCATCCAGACCATATTTCTTTAGCTGTGCCTTACTGCAATGATACTCTGCCCCAGCGCTGAGAGTCAGCCCCTCCAGATTGGCAAAAAGTTCTTTAAGCTTCTCCTGATCCCCGGCAACTGCCTGAGAATAAGGCTGATCAATCGACCAGGAATCCGCATTCTTAAACTCTGAATTTGTTTCGTCATAAGACGCCTCAAAGTTTCGGCCTTTCCTGCTCTTCCAGCGGAAATATGTGACTTGTTCCCCAGTCACAGAGGGCATCTGCGGCAGATCCATCAACTGCTCCCTGTCATAGTCAAAACTGGTATAAAGCGATGTCGATACCAGATAGATCCTGCTGCTGTCATTACAGTACGCATAACGTCCGCCACCGGACATAGATTCCGGCCCCACAGCGATATGCACGGTATTCCCCTCACTGTCCTCTGCATCTACGACAAGCTCCGGCGCATCCAGACTGTATTCTGAGAGATCCTCACACGCATCATTGACCAACTGGTCTGCGGTGAATTCTGCAACCTCCCCCAGCATATTTTCTATCCTGGTCATATCCAGAGGAAATGACGCATCCTCTTCCATGCTCCACTTGCTATCCTTCTTGCGAAAGCCCAGAGATGTCTTTCCTCTCTGATAGGAGAAATGCTCTATCGAATCGACCGCCATCTCATTCAGCGATATGGCCTCCTCCGTCTGTTCCTCCTCCTTTTTCTGTTCCGCCACCTGATGACGGATCAACAGGTAATATCCACCTCCCATCAGAACAAGAAGAATGCAGAGAATAATTATCGTCAGCGTTTGTCTTTTCTTTCTGGACATACTTTATTTTCTCCTCCTTACAAACCAGATTCCAAAGCCTATGATCAAAAGTCCCAAAGGAATTATAATCACAAGTAATAATGTCCATAGAATCTGTGTCCCGATATTCATCGTCACCTGAGAATACGAGAGATTCTTCGCATCAATAGAAGCAGCAGAATTGCCCTCATCCCCACTCTTCGCACCAACAACCGTGCGGATTGTATCCTCCAGCAGACTGTCCTGCATCTGCGCAGTAGAATAGATCACGACTCTCGTTTTCTTCCCGTCATCCAGACTCTCCTCCGCAGATACTCCCGTAACAAAGGAGCCTTCTAAATCGCCCTCTTCTTTCTTCGTCTCCCCGGAAGCCGGATTGACCTTCAAAAGGGATTTCTTTGAGGTGGTCAGCAGTTCCGTAAGCTTGACACTGCTTCTGATATCCAGCTCATCTGCCTTTTTCAGCCCCTGCGCGTCTGCCATCACAATATAATCGCCATCCCTCATACCCGATAAAATATCGGCCGATGTATTCGCCGTGGGCACGATCCAGTTCAGATACGTATCGTAGTGTCCGGCTCCTTCATAGATAATACCCTTCTGCAGTGTGACACCATAATACTCCATCACCTCTTCCAGGTTCGGCATATCCTCGCCGGTATAGAGCGGCATAATAACCGCATTGCCGCCGGCCTTCAGATAATCCAGAAGCACCTTCTTCTCTCCCTCCCGCAGATCCTGACGGATTCCGTACAAAAGGAGCAGACTGCAGTCCTCCGGTACCTTCTCGGCCGTCACAAGCTCCAGTGTCTCCACATCCATATTCATCTTCTCTACCGATGACTGAAGGTCGTCTGACAACTCTGCCTCTCCGTTGCCCGTAACCATATAGATCTTCTTCACATCGCTGGACAGCACATACTGAATTGCCGATGTGATCTGCCCCTCTGCATCAAGGTACTGTTGTCCCTGTCCATAATAGGAATAATTGTCAGAATAAAACATATCCCCGTTCGAAACATATTTTGCGGCGCCTGTCGTATTATTGACAACTACCACATCATTATCTGAAATCTCATTATCTACATACTGCTTCGTAAAATTCGGAAATTTGACCGGATCCTTTCTGACTACGCTGACATTGCTGCCAAGCTTCTTATATTGGTTCACCACCCGCTCGATATGCTCCTGCTGGGCGCCGTCCTGCACCATATAATAGATTGATATCTTATCCTTTGATCCCTTCACGATATTTTTTGTTTCCTTTGACAGCGTAAAGAGACTGCCGGAGCTCAGATCCGTCGATAATTCCAAACGGGAAAAGAGCAGATTTATAATTACCACAAGCGCTACGACTATGATCGTAACAAAGGAGCTGTAAGCACCCGACTTAAATTGTCTGCTGGAAAAGGATCTTTTGATCCCTCCTGACCTTCTTTTTTCTTTATTTTCACTCATAACCTGTTCCTCCCCTTATTGAAATCTCTTCTTTTTAATATTTTGAATCGTCAAAAATACAAAGAGAAATGCAACGCTAATGTAATAGACGATCACATCATATTTTAATATGCCGAGTGTCAGGTCTTCCATACGGGAGGACAGGGCGGCACAATTTAATATTTTGCCCAAAAGCCCCTCATAAACAGAGGAACGAACCGCATATACAATCCAGATTGCTCCCTCTCCGAGGAGCGCCACCAGAAATGTCACCATGACATTTCTCATCATAGAATAGGATAACGCGGTCACCGCCAGCCACAGCACAGAAAAAATCACAGCCTGCGACATTTTATCAGAGGGCACAGCGCCGGAAATACTCGTGACAATATATGTTAAAAGCAATGCCAGAAACGACACGACTGCAGCAATCGGCTGGCTCTCCGTCAGGGAAGATATAAATGTTCCGATCGCTATATAGGCACAACCGAGCAGAAAATATCCGATGATAGCCGTATACGCCATAGCAAGCCGCACGTCTGTACCATAATGGTTCAAAATCAACGGATAACAGGAAATCACAAGAATTCCTATTCCGAAAAGTGTCAGAAGCGCAAGATATTTCCCTACGATGACCTGGGTAATAGACACCGGCGATGTATAAAGAAGCTGATCCGTCTTCTGATGATTTTCCTCCGCGATCACGCGCATCGTTAAAATAGGAATCAGGATCACAAATAAAAAGCTGCACGCCTGCAGAGTCACCTCAAAATTGCCGACGCCGCCATAAAAATTATTCGCCCATGTGTAGATTCCGATAATCGCAATAAAGAATGCCAGAAAGACAAACCCTATCATGGAATGAAAATACTGCTTCAACTCTTTTTTATAGACCGCAAACATCACTGCACCTCCTCTATAGATTCTTCTGTTGAATCCTCTTCGGCATTTCCTGCCGTATCCTCTTCGGCATTATTTTCTGTCGTATCCGTCTCTGCCGTCGTACTATCAGACGCTTCCACAGAATCATCGTTCGTCCCATCATCCCCAGACACCGCAGCAGCATCATCTGTCCCGGTATCCTCAGACGCCGCAGCATCATTTTTCGTCAGGGCAAGGAATGCCTGCTCCAGAGACATCTCTTCCCTGTGAAGTTCCAGAATCGGACAGGACGCCTCTGCCAGCGCAAAGAAAATATCCTCTCGCAGATCCTTTTCATCAAGGGAATACAATGTCATGCCCAGCGTTCCCTCCTCCGTCACTTCATCGTACACAACATCCCGGATACCTGCGACCGTACGCAGTGCATTCTTAATCTGCGCTTTCGCGCCTTTTGCGATCAGATGGAGACCAGCCGAAGACATCTGTTCCGTCAGATTTTCCGGAGTATCGCAGGCAATCATTTTGCCCTCATTGATAATGATAATCTCGTCACAGACTGCAGAGATCTCCTGCATAATATGAGAACTCAATAATACCGTATGTTCCTTTGCCAGCTCGCGGATCAGCTCACGCATCTCAAGAATCTGCTTCGGATCCAGACCCACGGTCGGTTCATCAAGGATCAGAATATCCGGATATCCCATCATGGCCGCCGCCAGACCTGTTCTCTGTTTATATCCCTTCGAAAGATGGCGGATCAGCCGTTCAGACATCTCTTTCACCTGCGTCCTCTCCATGATCTCCTTCACCATCGATTCCCTCTTACCAGAAGGTACTTTTTTTAATTCCGCCACAAACATCAGGTATTCCCTGACACGTAAATCAGGATATAAGGCCGGGATTTCCGGCAGATAACCAATATTTTTCCTGGCAATACCCGGCTCTTCTTCCATATCGACGCCATCAATTAATACCTTTCCCTCTGTCGGCGCAATATAACCGGTAATCATATTCATCGTAGTAGATTTCCCTGCCCCGTTCGGACCCAAAAGCGACACGAATTCTCCCTGACG